>CAMDKT010000048.1 GCA_945900935.1 Candidatus Sulfopaludibacter sp. SbA3
GAGATCAGCATGTTGCTGAACGCCATTCCGGGCGTCTGATAAGCGACGACGGTGCCGTACATGGCCAGGCCGATGGCAATGGCGGTGAGAGTTACAATGCTTGAGCGGCTGTCGTGTTCCTTCTTGTATCCTTCCACGACGAGCAGGAGCGTGCCGGCGATGGTGAGGATAATTTCGGGGAGGAAGCGCAGTAGTTCAGCGGTTTGGGGGAAGAAGTTAGCGTCCATTGTTGGCCACCTCGGCTACGCGGGCTGGCTGTGTCCGGTCGAGAATTGTTTTGTTCGAAGCGCCGATGGAGGGCAGGAATGTTTGGGCGTAGATGCCCATCCAAATCATGACGGCGATGAGGGGGAGAATACAGGCCCACTCGCGGGCTTTCAGGTCGTGCATGTGGTGGGTGACTTCTTCCGGCGTTTCGCCGAAGAAGGTGCGTTGATACATCCAGAGCATGTAGCAAGCGGAGAGAATGACGCCGGTGGCGGCGAAGACGGCCCACCAGATGTTGACCTGGGCAGCGCCTTGCAGGACGAGGTATTCGCCGACGAAGTTGTTTAGCAGCGGCATGCCGATGGAGGCGAGCGTGGTTACCAGGAAGACTGTCGAGAGCCATGGAGCGGGGGTGGCCACGCCGCCGTAGTCCTTGATTTCGAGCGAGTGTTGGCGCTCATAAAGGAAGCCGACGAGCATGAATAATGCCCCGGTGGAAATGCCGTGAGCCAGCATCTGGTAGACAGCGCCGTCGAGGCCCCATTGGTTGCCGGAGAACATGCCCAGAACGACAAAGCCCAAATGGCTGACGGAACTGTAGGCCACTAGCTTCTTCATGTTGGGTTGGACCAAGGCGACCAGGGCTCCGTAGATGATGCCGGTGATGGCTAGGATGATAATCCAGTTCGCGTTTTCTTTGGAGGCATTCGGGTAGAGGGGCAGGCAGAAGCGGAGGATGCCGTACGTTCCCATCTTCAGCATGACGGCGGCCAACATGACAGAGCCTGCCGTGGGGGCTTCAACGTGAGCATCGGGCAGCCAGGTGTGGAGGGGGAATAGCGGCACTTTGATGGCGAAGGCCAGGAAGAAGGCCAGGAAAAGCAGCGTTTCTTCGGTGTGGTTGAGCGCGAGTTTGCCGGTCTCCAGCATGAGGAGAATGGCGGGGTAATCGAAGGTGCCAGCTTTGCTGTAGAGGTAAAGAATCGCCGCGAGCATCAGCACGGAGCCGGCCATGGTGTAGAGGAAGAACTTGACGGCGGCGTAGATGCGGCGTTCGTGGCCCCAGATGCCGATGAGGAAGTACATCGGGACGAGGCAGACTTCCCAGAAGGCGTAGAAGAGGAAGAGATCGAGTGAGACGAAGACGCCGATCAAGCCGAATTCCAGGAGGAGGAGGAAGGCGTAGAATTCTTTGATTCGTTTGTCGATGTATTTGAACGAAAGCAGTATGGAAATCGGCGTGAGAAACGTCGAGAGCAGCACGAGCCAGAGGCTGACGCCGTCCATGCCGACGTGGTAGCGAATCGCAGGGGTTGTAATCCACGGGGCGTCGGTGACCCAGGTCATTATGGCGGGGCGGTCGAGGGTGGGGCCCACTAAAAGAAGGGACGCGGCGAATACGGCGAGCGAAAATACGAGCGTGAACATTTTGATCAGGCCGGTATTTCCTTTGGGGAGAGCCAGCGTGATGAGGAAGCCAATGAGCGGGGCGGCGATGAGGAGATCGAGGAGATTCATCGGCCACCTCCGAGCACGGTTAAGGCGCTTAAGATGCCGATGACTCCGATGACGGTCCAGGCGGCGTAGTTGCGAATGACGCCGCTTTGCAGGTGGCGGAGCAGGCCGCCGAAGTTCAGCGCGGCTCCGCTGAAGCCGTGGACGAAGCCGTTATCGATGATGCCGACATCGACGATTTTCCAGAAAAAATTGCGGGAAGTTCGCTCGATGGGATGCACGATGGCGGCGTCGTAGATTTCATCGACGAAGTATTTGTTGTAGAGGATGTTGTAGACGCCGGAGAAGGAATCCTTGATGGTATCGGCCAGGCCGGGTTTGGCGACGTAGACGATGTAGGCGAGGAAGATGCCGATGATGCCGGGGGAACTGCCGAGGATCATGTCGGCGAGGGAATGCTCGATGTGGGCAGCGGGGACGATGCCGTGGAAGATGGGTTCCAGGATGTGCGGGATTGGGAAAATATAGCCGCCGATGAGGGAGAGAATCGCCAGAACGTAGAGCGGGCCGAGCATGCTCCAGGGGGATTCATGGGGATGGGCGTGGCCTTTGTACTCGCCGAAGAAGGTGAGGAAGATGGAGCGGAAGACGTAGAAGGCGGTCATGCCGGCGGTGACCCAGGCGGCCCAGTACATCCACATGTGATGGTGATGGGCTGCGCCGAGGATCTCTTCCTTCGAATACCAGCCGGACATAAAGGGGAAGCCGGCGATGGCGAGGGCGGCGATGAGCAATACGTTAAAGGTGTGGGGGATTTTCTTGCGCAACCCGCCCATGTGGCGCATGTCCTGTTCGTGATGGCAGGCGTGGATTACCGAGCCTGCGCCGAGGAAGAGGAGCGCCTTGAAAAATGCATGGGTGACGAGGTGGTAGATACCGGCGGAAAACGCGCCGAGCCCGACGGCGAGGAACATGAAGCCGAGTTGGGAAACGGTGGAGTAGGCGTACACCTTTTTGATGTCGTTCTGGACGAGGCCGATGGTGGCGGCCATAACCGCGGTTGCGAGGCCGACGATGGCGACGGTGTCCATGGCGATGGGGGCCTTCATGAATAGGGCGGCGGAACGGGAACACATATAAACGCCGGCGGTGACCATGGTTGCGGCATGGATTAAGGCGGAAACGGGCGTGGGGCCTTCCATGGCGTCGGGCAGCCAGACGAAGAGCGGAATCTGCGCCGATTTACCGGTTGCGCCGACTAGCAGGAGAAGGCAGATTGCAGTGATGATTCCGGCCGATTCCTCAATGGGGAATTGCTGGGCTTTGGCGAAAACGGTGGGGAAATCGAGGGAGCCGAAAGTGACAACGATTAAGAACATGGCGAGCGAGAAGCCGAAATCGCCGATGCGGTTGACGATGAAGGCTTTCTTGCCGGCGTCGCTGGCGGATTTCTTGACGAAGTAGAAACCGATTAGGAGATAGGAACAGAGACCGACGCCTTCCCAGCCGACGAAGAGCAGCAGGAAGTTGCCGCCGAGGACGAGGACCAGCATGAAGAACATGAACAGGTTCAGGTAGGAGAAGAAGCGGTAATAGCCTTCCTCTTCCTTCATGTAGCCGGCGGCGTAGATGTGAATCAGCGTTCCGATGCCGGTGACGACGCAGAGCATGACGGCGGTGAGCCGGTCAATAGCAAAGTCGACACCGACGTTGAGAGCGCCGCTGGCCATCCAGGTGAAGTAGTGCTCGACGTAGCGCTCCTCCATGGGCATGAGGGCCATGAGGGTTTTGACAACCCAGAGAAAGGACAGGAGGACGCTGCCGATGGCGACCGTGTTTTGGACGGATCTGCTGGTGCGACGCCCGGTAAAACCGTTAATGGCGGCGCCGGCCAGCGGGAGGAGAGGAATAAGCCAGAGTTGCATCGTGCGTTAGTTTTTCAGGGAGTCGAAGTCGTCGATTTGGAGCGTCGCGCTGGTGCGGAAGACCATCAGGATGATGGCGAGGCCGACGGCTGCTTCAGCGGCCGCCACCACCATAACGAAGAAGGAAAAGATCTGCCCGTCGACTCGTCCGAAGTGATTGGAGAAGGCGACGAAGGTGAGATTAACGGCGTTGAGCATGAGCTCAATGGCCATGAAAATGGTGATGACGTTGCGGCGGAAGAGGAAGGTCGCGACGCCGATGGTGAAGAGAATGGCGCTGAGAATCAGGTAAGCCGAGAGGGGGACGGAGAGTTTGAAGAACTCGGGCGGAAAGAGGTCGTAGAGGGACATTACTCCATCTCCTTGTTGGCGAGGCGGTAAGCGCCGGCGATGGCGATGAGGATGAGAATTGAAGTGACTTCGAAGGGCAGGAGGTAGCGGGTGAAGAGTTCCCAGCCGACTTCGTAGGGGCCGCCTTTGGTGAATGCGCCGAACTTGACGGGCTTCATGGCGGAGGTGGCGTTGGTGATGACCCAGGCGGAGATTGCCAGGAGAATTACGAGGAGCGGGAAGCCGAGAAAATGGGCGGTGCCGGCCTTTTTGGTCATCTTCTCAGCGCCTGCGTTCAGCAACATGATGACGAAGATGAACAGCACCATGATGGCCCCGGAGTAGACGACCAATTGCGCGGCGGCGATGAATTCCGCGCCCAGCAAAACGTATAAGACAGCCAGCGAAACCATCACGCCGATCAGCGACAAGGCGCTGGAAACCGGGTGGCGCTGGAGCGCCATGTTCAATGCGCAAGCCACTGCGATGAGGGCGAAAGTGAGGAATAGGACGAGATCCATTTATTGATATTCCCTCTATTTGCTAAATAACGTAACGAAAAAGGCCGTCAGCACCAGGTTGGCCAGCGCCACCGGGAACAGGAACAGCCAGGCGATTTTCATGAGTTGGTCATAACGGAAGCGCGGCAAAGTGGCGCGCACCCAGATGAAGAAGAAGAGCAGGAATCCGACTTTGGCGAAGAACCAGAAGAGGGAGTTCAGGATGGGTCCGGCCGCTGGAGCGAGGAACACCAGGGCGATGGCGGCGAAGATGACGCCGAAGACGAAGAATGACTTTCGATCGGTGGGGCGGATGGGGTGTGAGGAGTGGTAGAAGAGGACCGCGGCGGCGAGGCCGAAGAGGAAAGTGGGGACGAATGTTGCGATGGCCGGGGGGACGATGGGGTGCCAGCCGCCAAGGAATAGGGCCGTGGCGACGGAGCAGACGATGATCATGTTGCAGTATTCGGCCATGAAGAAAGCCGCGAATTTCATGGACGAATATTCGCTGTGGAATCCGGCGACGAGTTCATTTTCGGCTTCGGGCAAGTCGAATGGGATGCGGTTGGTTTCGGCGAAGGCGCAGATCATGTAGACGATGAAACCGACGAGTTGAAAGCCGGTGAAGAGGTTCCAGTTGGGGATGATGCCGAAGACGAATCCGGCCTGGGTGTCGACGACTTCGCGGAGGTTCAACGAGTTCGACATGAGCAGCGGGGCGACGAGGGCGAGGGCCATGGGGAGTTCGTAGCTGATCATCTGCGCGGAACTGCGCATTGCGCCCAGGAGCGAGTATTTATTGTTGGAACTCCAGCCGGCGAGGGCGATGCCGTAGACGCCCATGCCGGCGAGTCCGAGAATCCAGAGGAGGCCGATGTTGATGTCGGCCAAGCCGAGATTCGTTTTGACGCCGAAGATTTCGACTATGGGGCCAAAGGGGATGACGGCGATGGCGGATACGGAGAACATGAGGCCGAGCCAGGGGGCGGCCCAATAGAAGAAATGGTTGACGCCGCTGGGAATGAAATCTTCTTTGGTGAGCAGTTTGACGGCGTCGGCGATGGGCTGCAGGAGGCCGTGGGGTCCGACGAAATAGGGACCGACGCGAAGCTGAACGTGGGCGATCACTTTCCGCTCCAGCCAGACGATGTAGGCGAGCGTCGCCAGCAGCAGCGGGGCGATGATCAGGATTTTAATGATAGATACGAGGAGGTAGTCCATTTGGTCTCTTCCTAGCGGTAAAGCCCGCCGGGAGCTTCCATTACGTCGTTGAGGATTTTCGAGTATTTTGTGAGCGAACCGGTGGTGAAGAGCGTGTCGCGGGAGGACTGGATGAGCTCAGGCAACACGGTGGAGGGGACGCGGCCATTGACGGGCATGGTTTGCGCCGCGCCGCCGGTGACGATGACGGGCAAGGGGACGTTATATCCGCGGACTGTTTTTTGAATTTCGGCGAAGACGGCGTCGGCGTCTACTTTGCCGAGGTTCACGCCCATGGCGCGGGCGATGAGGCCGATGATGGTGAGATCGGTTTTCGATCCGACGGTTTCGACGGCCTTTTTCAAGCGCTGGACTTGGCCGCAGACGTTGGTGACCGTGCCGTTCTTTTCGTAGGCGGAGGCGGCGGGGAGAACGACGTCGGCGCGCTGAGCGGTTTCGGTGAGGAACATGTCGTGGACGACGACGAATGCTTTTTCACTGGCGAATTTATGGCGTTTCAGGGGGTTCGCGCCGACGACCCAGAGGAGGTCCATATCGGTTGCGGCCATCATTTCCGGAAGCGTTAGTCCGGGTGTGCCTTCGGCGGCGTGGTAGCCGGGACCGAGGTCAGGAAGGAGGCCCATGTCCATTGCGCCGCGGGAGTTGGCGTAGTCCACCAGGCAGATGTATTTTACGGGAATGCCGAGCGATTCGGTGAAGGCGACGAGGTTTCGAACGCCCTCGCCTTTGACGGCGTCGCCGAAGAGGACGAGGAGTTCCGGTTCGGTTGCCAGCTTTTCGCGCATCGAATGCAGGCCGGTGAGCCAATCGGTTTCCGTGTTGCGAACGGAGGATTTGGCGATTTTGTCTTCGCGGACGACGCCGGTGGTGGCGACGTAGACGGCGGCGTTGTGGTGGCGATAGTTGGCTCGAATTTGATTGGCCAGGAAGGGCTGTTGTTGGGAGAGATCCGCGCCGATGATTAAGACGGCTTTGGCGTTGTAGCAGTCATCGGCGGTGCCGAGGGTGGCTGATTTGCCGCTGAGAGAATCGAGGAGAGTGACGACGTCGCCGGAGCGGTGATGGTCGATATTGTTGGTGTGGAGCGTTGTACGGGCGAATTTTTGGAGGAGGTAGGCCTCTTCGTTGGAGATACGGGTGGAACCGATGACGCCCGCTTTCCCTCCTGCCTTGAACTTCTCAACAACGGCTTGCAGGGCGCGGGACCAACTGACTTCTTCGAGCTTTCCGTTCACGCGCATGAGCGGCGTTTGAAGGCGTTCCGTATGGTGATTGAAATCGAAGGCGTAGCGGCCTTTGACGCAGAGGAATTCGCCGTTGATGCCGGAGCGGTCGCGGTTGTTACCACGGACGATTTCGTTGGTCCGGACGCCGAGGGTGGTCTTGCAACCGTTTGAGCAGTGGGTGCAGATGGTGCCGGTGTGTTCCATTTCCCAGGGCCGCGTTTTGTAGCGGTAAGCGCCGGAGGTCAGCGCGCCGACGGGGCAGATATCAATACATGCGCCGCATTCGTCGCATTCCAGATGATCGCCGTGGGAGGGCGCGATTTCGGAATTGATTCCGCGGTTGACGACGCCCAGGGCGCCGACGCCCATGCCTTCGCCGCAGACGCGGACGCAGCGGTAGCAGAGAATGCAGCGGGGACCGTCGTAGAACACCACGGGGCTCCACTGCTTTTCGGGAACGTGGACCTTTTCTTCGGTGTAGCGGGATTCGCCAACGCCGTATTTGAAGACCATGTCCTGCAGTTCGCACTCGCCGCCCTTGTCGCAGACCGGGCAATCGAGCGGATGGTTTGTGAGCAGGAATTCGAGGGTAGTTTTGCGCGCCTTGACGACGGCGGGCGCTTCGGTCCGAACCACCATGCCTTCGGCCACCGGGACCACGCAGGCGGCCATCAATTTCGGTGCCTTTTCAATCTCCACCAGACACATGCGGCAGGCCGCTTGGAGCGCCATGCCTTCGTAGTAGCAGAATGCCGGAATCTCAATGCCGGCCAGCTTGGCGGCGTCGATCAATAACATTCCCGGCGGCGCTTCCACCGCGATTTCGTTGATCGTTAACTTAACCATAAACTCCTTACGCTACCTGAACCAGTTCGCTGGAAGCGAAGGGATTTTTTGCCACGTAGGCTTCAAATTCCGGACGGAATTTTTCGACGATAGAGATCGTCGGCATGGCGGCGGCGTCGCCGAGCGGGCAGAAGGTCCGGCCGAGCATGTTTTTCGCCAAATCACCGATGAGGTCGATGTCGCGCGTTGCGCCGTTGCCGTCGACAATCCGGGCCAGCATTTTTTGCAGCCACGTCGTGCCTTCGCGGCACGGAATGCACCAGCCGCAGCTTTCGTGTTTGTAGAACCGCATGATGCGGAGGGCGACTTTCACCATGTCGGTGTCTTCGTCCATGACCATCATGCCGCCGGACCCGAGCATGGTGCCGGCTTTGGCCATGGAGTCGTAATCCATGGCGATGTCGCATTCGTCGGCCCTTAGCAGGGGGCACGATGAGCCGCCCGGGATGAGCGCTTTCATCTTCTTGCCGCCGCGCATGCCGCCGCCGATTTCGTTGATGAAGTACATCATATTCATGCCGAGGGGCACTTCATAAACGCCGGGTTTGTTGACGTGGCCGGCGAGGCAAACCATTCGCGTGCCGCCGTTTTTCGGCGTACCGAGATCGGCGAACCATTTGCCGCCGTTGCGGAGGATGTCGGGCACGGCGCAGAACGTTTCGACGTTGTTCAAAACGGTCGGGGCCTGGAACGCGCCGCTGACGGCGGGGAAGGGGGGCCTAATGCGGGGCACGCCGCGTTTGCCTTCCAGCGATTCGAGCAAAGCGGACTCTTCGCCGCACTCGTAAGCGCCTGCGCCGATCTGCGTGTAGAGGTCAAAATCAAAGCCGGTTCCGGCGATATTTTTGCCCATGTAGCCGCGTTGATAGGCTTCCTTCAAAACGGCGTCGATGTGGTCAACCAGATAGCGGTATTCGCCGCGGATGTAGATCCAGCCCTTTGAAGCGCCGACGGCTTTGGCGGCGATGAGAATTCCTTCGATCAACAGGTAGGGATCGTGCTCCATGAGGAGGCGGTCCTTGCAGGTTCCGGGCTCGGATTCGTCCGCGTTAACGACGACATATTTCGGCGCGTCGGTATTGCGGGGGACGAAGCCCCACTTCATGCCGGTGGGGAATCCTGCGCCGCCGCGACCGCGCAGGGAGGATGATTTGACTTCGTTGATGACCTCGTCGCAGCTCATCGCCATGGCCTTTTTGAAGCCTTCGAAGCCGCCGGTGGCCAGATAGGTATCCAGCTTCCAGGAGTTCTCCATGCCGAAGCGTTTCGAGACGACCTTCGTTTCCAGGGGGCTGGGCGCGTTATAGAGTTTCACTGCAATCCCTCCAGGATCTCGTCGAGCTTGGCGGGTGTAACGTCATGGTGGAAATCGTAGTTCACTTGAATTGCCGGGGCCCATGAGCATGCGCCGATGCATTCCACTTCTTCGAGAGAGAATCGGCCCGAGGCCTGGGTCTGTTTGTGACCCACTCCCAGCCTGGTGCAGGCCTGTTCGTAGAGTTCCGCGCCGCCCAGCAACATGCAGGCCACGTTGGTACAGATCTGCACGTGGTACTTGCCCTGCGGCTTTTTGTGCAGCATGGAGTAGTAGCCGACCACTTCATCGACTTGCAGGACGCTGATTCCCAAGCGGGCGGCCAACTCGGCCATTAAGTCCGGAGTAACCGCGCCTACTTCGTCTTGGGCGTACATCAACATGGGGATCAAGGCACCGCGATGGCGGCCTTCGGGGTAATGAGTCAACAGGTCCGCGAAGCGCGCTTCGAGTCCAGGCGAAAAGGTCATCGGTCGCAATCTCCCAACACGAAATCCAGACTTCCCATAATTGCAATTGCATCGGCAAGCATGCGGTCTTCAATCAAATTCGGCAGCGCCTGCAGGTTGCCGAAACTTGGCGTGCGCATGTGAACGCGGAGCGGCTTGGCGGTGCCGTCGCTGACGACGTAGTAGCCCAGTTCGCCGCGCGGCGATTCGATAACCTGGAACACTTCGCCGGCGGGTACGCTGAAGCCTTCGGTCACGATTTTGAAGTGGTAGATGAGCGACTCCATTTGAGTTTTCATCTTTTCCCGCTCCGGCAGCACGACATGGGGCGCGGAGGCTTGCACGGGGCCTTCGGGCATGCCAGCCATGGCCTGATTCACAATCTTGATCGATTCGCGGATCTCAGCGACTCGGACGGCGTAGCGGGCGTAGACGTCGTTGTCGGTGGATGTCGGCACTTCGAAGTTGAATTTGTCGTAGCTCGAATACGGCATCATTTTGCGGGCGTCCATGGGGATGCCGGCGGCGCGGATGCAGGGGCCCGTCATGCCGATTTCGAGCATTTCTTCAACGGGGAGCCGGCCCACGCCTTTGGTGCGTTTCAGCCAGATGGGGTTGGAGTTGAGCAGCGATTCGTATTCGTCGACACGGCTGGGGAGCGTGTCCATGAATGTTTTGACGCGCTTTTCCCAGCCTCTGGGCGGATCGAGCGCCAGTCCGCCGACGCGGATGTAGGAGGTCATCAGGCGTTGGCCGGAGAACATTTCAAATAACCGCAGAATGTCTTCGCGCTCACGGAAGCAGAGGAAGAAGACGGTCATTGCGCCGATATCGAGCGCGTGGGTTCCCAGCCAGACGAGATGGCTGTTGATGCGGGTCAATTCGCACAGCAGCACGCGCATCCATTGCGCTTTGGGCGGGATTTCCATTTCCAGCAGCTTTTCCACCGCGAGGCTGTAGCAGAGGTTGTTGGAAAGATTCGCCAGGTAGTCCACGCGGTCGGTGAGCGTGATGACTTGCTGCCAGTTGAGCGCTTCGCACTGCTTCTCAATTCCGGTGTGCAGGAAGCCGATGTCGGGGGTGCATTTTAAGACCGTTTCGCCTTCGAGTTCGAGCAATACGCGCAAGACGCCGTGAGTAGACGGGTGCTGCGGACCCATGTTGAGGGTCATTCGGCGCGTGTGCTGGGATTTTTCGGTGGTGGCGGCCGGTGTCAGCGTTTCGTTCATGGTTCCTGGGCTCTCCCTGTTTTCAGGGTCGGTTGTCGTGTGGGAAAGTGAGCGCCCTTATTCGCTCTGGTAGCTGTACTTGTAGCCGTGTACAGGATAGTCGCGCCGTAACGGGTGACCTTCCCAGAAGTCGGGCATCATGATACGGGTGAGGTTGGGATGATTCTTGAATACTACGCCGAAGAGATCCCAGGCCTCGCGTTCGTACCAGTTGGCGGCGGCGTAGACGGCGGTGGCCGAATCGATCTCCGGCTTTTCTCCGCTGACACGGCACTTCAGCCGCACATACAGGTTTCGCGAAACCGACTGCAGGTGGTAAACCACTTCGAAGCGCGGTTCCATGGGGTAGCGGTCGACGACTGTTACGGTGGACAGGCGTTCGAATCGCTGACCTTTCAGGGTTTGCAGCGCTCCCAGGATTTTTTCCGGAACCACGTCGAGGGTTAATTCGTTATGGTCCGTATTGCCGCCGAGCAGCAGGTCCGAATCGGCTTGTTCGAGCGACGCGGCGATCGCGTTTTCTTTCAAATTTTCAGGCAGCATGGTCAACCTTGCGCAACGTCGGAACATCGTGGAGAGTGCCGGCGGCCGAGCGCCGTTCGATATCTTCGGCTTGGGTCCAATCCAACACGCCTTTTTTCCAGATGTAGATAAATCCGGCCAGGACCAGGACGATGAAGATCATCATTTCCACGAAGGCGAACCAGCGGAGGTCGCGATAGACGACGGCCCAGGGATAGAGGAACACGGCTTCGATGTCGAACAGGATGAAGAGCATGGCCACCATGTAGAACTTTACGCTGAAGCGTTCGCGGGCCGAACCGATGGGGGTCATGCCCGATTCGTAGGCCATGTCCTTGAATTTATTTCGGACCCGTTTGCCCAGTAGGGCACCGGTTACGATGACTCCGGTGGCGTTGGCGATGGCGAATAGCCAGGCCAGCAAAACGGGGATGTAGCTTTCTTGCAGGGATGTCGGCATTATTGGAGGAAAAGTTAACCCTCTACAAAATATAATGATCAATGAAGTTCCGCGTCAAATTACGGTTTGATAAGAATTTGGCTTCCTGACCGCCTTTCGGAACAAAAATGATAGAGATTGTTGTAAACGGGGAAACCCGCCAAGTGCCAGAGGGCACGACAGTTACGGGCCTTTTGGCGCTTCTTGGCGTTGCGCCGGAGCGCGTCGCGGTGGAGTTGGACCGGGCAATAATAAAGAATATTTTTTGGAGCGAAAGGGGGCTGAAGGCGGGATCGCGGGTGGAGGTGGTGCATTTTGTGGGGGGGGGTTGAGGGGGGATTGGCTGCGTCGTTGTCTGTCGTGAGAGGGACCTCGAAGATTGCCGTTTGTGAGGGCAGTGTGGTCAAGAGTTCCAGTCTTTACGGGATTTTGAGTTTGCGCCGGAGCGTCACTCAGGCTATGGTGAGGGTATGACCTTGGAAGCTATCAAGGAAGCGGTTGTTCACCTCTCCGAGGCGGAACGCGAGCAGTTTGCCTACTGGTTTGAAGAGCTGGCAGAGGAAGAGTGGGACAAGCAAATCGAGCGCGATTCCGCTCCTGGCGGTCGCGGTGCGCATCTCGTCGACAAGATCGACCGGGAGATTGATCGCGCCCGTTAGCGGAGTTCTGGAAGTGTTACGGCGCATTGCCGCGGGACATTCAGGAACAAGCAGTACACGCTTTTTGAGTCCAATCCCTATCATCCTTCGCTGCGCTTCAAAGAAACCGTCCCCTACTGGTCGGTGCGCGTCAGCCGCGGGTATCGCGCCCTGGCGAGACGCCGTGGGAATGATCTGTATTGGTTTTGGATTGCCCCTCATGACGAATACGAGCGGCTTCTGAAGGGGTGATTTTCAGCGTTCCGGGTCGTTCTTCATTGCCGGTCAACATTCGGCGCAATGCAGCGGTGCTCAACTGGCATGGCAATCATCAACCTGGCCTCGCCGGGCAGAGCGGCACAGGCGTAAATTCGAGTTTCAGGCTCCGCTGCTCCGAAGGCCTCTGCAATTTCTCGGGGCAACTCGTCAAAATCGTCCGCAATCCAGATCTCTCCGGCCATTGAACCCGGTTTGCGCGGCTGGCTCGGTTTACGGTAAGCCGTCAATTTCGCAACCGGCTTCCCTGCCCCAGCAATTCGCTAACGGCCACGCGCTTGTCGCCGAACTCGCGAAGCTCGATTTGATCGCCGTCGCGGTACGTCCGGCCGCCGTCGGTTTGGGCAACGGTCACCATGTGTGGCGCGCCGTCGGACGTGAGCTTTCCTGGTCGTCATTGGTTGTCGCCAAAAGGGAATTTCAGTTGTCGTTGATCAAACTCCGGCGAACCGGGGGGCTTCTTCTTGTACCGCTTCGGGCCGCGCGCGAAACGGCATTCCGGGAAGCACGATCGCCATATCGCCAATGGCGCGCCTCGGTACGCTTTGCATCCGGTGCCGCAAAGAAGCATGTACAGGCCCCGCCATTTCAGCGGCGATCTCCGACCGGGCCAGGAGTTCGGTGACTGTGATTAATTTGGCCGCGGCCCCAGCAATTCAGTAACAGCCACGCGCTTGTCTCCGAAGCCGCGCAGTTCGATTTCATCGCCATCCCGGTACCCTCGGAAAACGCGACGGTGATCTCTCGCAGGTCCGGATAGACGACCCAGAAAGCGATGGCACCGTTGGCGAGACAGAGATCTTTCTTTTCACTAAATTCTCTCGCTGTGTTCGACGGCGACTCCACTTCAATCACGATTTCCGGCGCACCCGAAATGTAACCGGCTTTCAAGGCCATCTTCATCCGCGCAACGCCGACCACACCAACATCCGCCCGGCGAATCTCAAATTCCGGCCGCGCCCGGAACGCCATTTCTATCCGAACCATGGCAGCATCGCCGATAACCCGAATTAGCTCCATCTGGATACTGTATTGCACCTCAGCGTGCGGTTGCTTCGGCCATGCCAGCATAACGATTTCTCCCTGGTGAAGCTCTTCGTACCCGCCGACAATCTCCGGACGTTCGAAGAGTTCCGCAACTGTGACTAACTTGACCGCTGTTGGCATAATTACGTGTCGCCTCGCTTCGAGTGTACCCCAAACCGCCGCAGATCCACACGCGTCCCGGCTATCGCCACGCCCTCCACTTCCAGCCTCTGTATCTGCTCCACGCCGGACGGACCGCGCAGCAGAATTTTCCCTCCCTTCCCGATTACGCGATGCCACGGCAGTGCCGGATCGAACTTTTTCAAACACCAGGCGGCCTGGCGTGAACACGTTGGAAATCCGGCGGCGCGGGCGACGTCGCCGTAAGTCGTCACGCGCCCGCGGGGCACGCGGCGCACGACGGCTCGCATCAAGTCGAACATCGATTCACTGGATGGTGCTGCCGCCGTCATGGAATGCCAGCCCCTCCGCCTGCACGGCGCGCAGATATTCGCGTGGCGTGACGACGTGCTGAATCTCTTCTTCGCTGATGTCGGATTGGGAGCGGGCCAGAATCCTGGCGCCGTCCTTGAACTCTTCATCCACGGCGATCAAGTCATTCAGTCCGCGAAAAATAAATGACATCAAGTTGCCGTCATTCCGGAGGTACTGAGTCGCCTTCGCGCCGCCGATCCGCAGGGCTTTGTCGTAAGCCTCAACGGCGTTCGAAGCGCGCAGCAAATGCAGATCGAAATGCACAATGCTGTTGGCCGTCCCCTCCACTCTTACTTCCGTCACCAAGTCGGCCAGATACCAAGTTAATTCCATCCATCCCTCTTCCCGATCTTACTTTGCCACGCCGCTAATAGAATAATCCCAATCAGAATCAGCGCCAAGCTCAAACCGATCCAAAACCCGCGCGCACCCAAACCCTGAGGATAGGTTAGCCACCAGCCCAGCGGCAACCCGATTGCCCAGTAGCAGATCACATGCGCCAGCATCGGCGTCCGCGTGTCTCCCAGGCCGCGAAGGGCTCCCGTCGCCACCGCTTGAATTCCATCGAACAACTGGAAGAACGCTCCAATCACCAGTAGGGAGGATGCCATGGCCACCACTTCGGAGTCGTTGGTGTAGGCCCCGGCCATGAACGCGGGAACCGTCCAAAAGACCACGGCCGCCAGCGTCATGAACCCCGCGCCCAGCCCGATGCCAACCCATCCGGCCCGCTTTGCTCCGGCCCTATCGTTCCTTCCCACCGCCTGGCCAACGCGTACCGCCGCCGCCGATGAAATTCCCAGGGGAATCATGTAGGTGACGCTCACCAGATTCAAGGCGATCTGATGGCCCCCAAGCGCCACGGGTCCGAGCGACCCCAGCATGGCCGTCGTCGCGGCGAACACCGCCACTTCAAACGAAATCTGCACCGCGGAAGGCAAGCCCAGGCGCAGCACTTCCTTCAAACGGTCCCATCCGGGCCAGACGGTCCAGCCAGCCCATCCGAAGCGCGCTACCGTAACCCAGATCAATACGCCCGCCATGTAAACCCGAGCCAGCGATGTCGCGTACCCCGAACCCGCCGCGCCAAACGCCGGAACGCCAAATTTCCCGAAGATCAACACCCAGTTGCCGAGAATATTCACGATGTTGGCGGAGACTAACGCGAACATCACCGGACGCACAACGTCCTGCGCCTGCAGGAATCGCCGGAACGACGCATAGAGCATCAAAGGGAACGTGCCCCAACTCACCGCCCGCAAGTACCCTTGCGTGCCAGCCTTCAATTCCGGGTCAATGCCGAACCAGTCCATCACCGGACCCATTGCCCAAACGAGTCCGATCAACGGCGGCGCCACCAGGACGCTGGTTACCAGGCCGCCGGCTAGGCTGCGTCGGCAGTCCTGTAAATCTCCTCGCCCGAAGGCTTGCGAGATCAGCGTATCCAGCCCCAGGATGATACCGATGCCGAAAACAGCGAACGTATAATACAACCCGTGGCCGAGCGCCACCGCCCCCAGCATTTCCCTTCCGGCGTGCCCGGCGATCACGGTATCGGCGACGCCCATGGCCATCCAGCCCAGTTCCGCGAAGACAAGCGGCAACGCCAATTTGAGCATCGGACGCAGTTCTTCGCGCACAGCGCCGCCCGTCCGGACAAAAAACGAAATAGGGGGCGTTGACATTCATCTCCAGTTTCGTACAATCTTAGGAGTCCCCCTTTCCCGGCGGAAACGGAAACCCATTCTTATGTTCAAAACAAAAAAGATTCGAATTGATTCGAACTTGGGCGGCAGGGAGTTCACATCGAGTGCGATCTCCGAGGTTACGGGCGTCAGTCTGCGCCAGTTGCAGTGGTGGGATGAGCAGAAAGTTGTTTCGCCGCGCCACGAAGGGCACAAGCGCCTCTACTTAGCGGAGGAAGCCATCGAAATCGCGGTGATTGCCGAACTCCGCCGCAAAGGGTTTTCGCTTCAGAAGATCCGCCGCGTTCTCCGATTCCTTCAAAAGGAAATGGGCAAGCGCCTGACAGAGATCTTCAGCGCCGTCAGCGACATGCATTTAGTCACCGACGGCAAGTCGATTTACCTGGAAAGCGAAAGCGATTCGATAATCGATCTCCTGAAGAACGCCGATGAGCCGATGTTTCTGGTTTGCGTGACGGATCAGGTCCGTCGGCTGGAGGCGACAGTTGTCGACGAAGCGCCAGCCCGGAAGTCTGTCGGACGCGAAACGCCGCGTGCTGTTCGTCGGCCACGGGTCGGCTAGACAGGGTTGGCGGGCCTGTATTCGCGGCGTTCTAGCGGCGATTGGCCTTCCGCCGTTGCTGATGCCTCACTGCGGCCCGGCACTCCGGGTTGCCGCATAATTTCTGG
>CAMDKT010000049.1 GCA_945900935.1 Candidatus Sulfopaludibacter sp. SbA3
AATCAATGAGTTGGATCAGTCCAAACCAGCGCAACTCGCCTCCGTTGAAATTCCGGCTGAATTCCTGGCCGGAACATCGATACCGGTCCACCAAGCGCTGACGATGCAGCCGATCGACACGCCGTTGATGCTTTCCGGCGCGCACCCGAGCGTCTTCCCGTACTTCAACGGGATCTTCAAGAATATGGGCATGCAGTTGGCGCAAGGCGGCTCCTCGGCAGCGCTGAAATCAACGACGCTGGCGCAGGATTGGAAGACGTCCCTGCTGCCCGGAGATACCGTTTCGATGATCCTCGTCTCCGGCGACATCAACATCTCCAGCGGCTGTACTGTAACTTACAACGACGGGTCGCGAGTGTTGATTTGCGGTCACGCGTTTTTGAATGTCGGACCATTGAACATGCCGATGGCTAGGGGCGAAATTCTTTGGACACTGGCGTCCACATTCCAGCCGACGAAGGTCTCAAACGCCACCGACGTCGTTGGCACATTCACTCAGGACCGGCATTTGGGAATGCTCGGGCGGCTTGGCGAAAAACCGCGCATGATTCCGGTGAGGTTGGCGCTCCGGTCGCTCAACGCGCAGGGGACGGCGTTCAAGACGAATACGCTCAATTTTGAAGTGATGGAAAGCCAGCGCTTCACGGCGCAGTTGATGATGCTCGGCATGTTCAACGCGATCAGCGGGATGAACGAATTCGCCGAGGACACGACGTATCGCATCTCGGCGAATGTCACTTTGGCCAATGGCCAGAAACTGGATCTGCGCACCATGCAGGCGCCGGGCGATGTGCCGGTGCCGGCGTCGCTGCAATCGGCGATGTGGTTTGGAGACAAGTTCAACAAGCTCTTCGCCAACGCGGTGCGGATGCCCGACGTGGGCCAAGTGGAGGCCGTCATTGACTTGATTCCGGAGCGGCGCACGGCCGTGATTGAGAGCGCCTGGATCCCATCGAGCGAAGTGGAGCCGGGAGCGGAAATTCCCGTGAAGGTGTTCCTGCGGCCTTATCGCGGCGGGCGCGTGGAGCGGGAAATCAAGCTGAAAGTCCCCGCTGGACTTGCGCCGGGCAATTACCGGATTCAGCTCAGTGAGGCGGCGGCGCTCAACAGTCTGCAGTCGTTGACGCCTCTCGCTAACCGCTTCATGGAGCTGACGCAAACCATTTCGCTTTTGAATCAGGAACGCCCGAATAATCGGCTTTACGCGGCGATTGTGCAGCCTCGTCCCACTGTCTACGCTGACGACAAGACCTTGCCGAACCTGCCGAACTCCGTGCTGAATGTGATGCAGAACGGACGCAGCGCGAGCCGTGCTTTCATCGCCACGCCGGAAACGGCGGTGGCCGAAATGTCCATCCTCTTTGATTACGTTGTCTCCGGCAGCCATTCGCTGCGCCTAACAGTTAAATAAACACATGCGCCCTTTCTTTTTTGTGCTGGCCCTTGCCGCGTTGAGCGCGGCGTTCGCTGTCGATACCCGCTTCTGGACGTTCGCGACCAGAGAAGATCACGATAAGGCGACGATGAAACGCCTGTCGCTGCGAAGCGATGGACACATTACGCTTGCTCCCGCTGTGCTTGAACTGCACGATGCCGGGGTGTCCTATTTGTGGGCCGTGGCGCGCGGCGTCGATGGCACGGTGTACACCGGCGGCGGCAATCCGGGGGCGACGACGGCGAAGGTTTTCGCGGTGAAGGGCGGGCAGTCGCGGGTGCTGGCCGAGTTGGCCGGGCTGCAGATTCAATCGATCGCGCTCGACGGGGCCGGCCGTGTCTACGCGGCCACGGCGCCCGATGGAAAGGTGTTCCGCATTGCCGCCGATGGCCGCAGTGAGGTCTTCTACGATCCGAAGGCGAAGTATATTTGGGCCATCGCGTTCGATAAGGCCGGCAATCTATTCGTAGCTACTGGGGATCATGGCGAGATCCATAAAGTGACGCCGCAGGGCCAGGGGAGCGTTTTCTTCCAGACGGAAGAGGAACATGCGCGGGCGATGGTTGTCGACGCTGTCGGCAATATCGTCGTTGGCACGGAACCGAGCGGCCTTATCCTTCGCATCAACCCGGCGGGCGAGGGCTTCGTCCTCCATCAGGCCGGACGCCGCGAAGTTACCGCGCTGGCAATCGCGCCCAACGGCAGTATTTATGCGGCGGCTGTTGGCAGCAAGCCGGCCTCGTCCACAGTTGCACCGCCGCCCGCTCCCGCAGCGGTGCCGATGGCTGCCACGAGCATCACCGTTACCGCTTCGGCAGGCCCAGGGCCCGCGTCTCGCCCCGCCGCTCCGCCGCCGACGCTGACGCCAAGCAGCGTCACAGGGGGCTCCGAACTAATCCGCATCGCCGCTGACGGCTTTCCAACTCGTGTGTGGAGCGACGCCACCGAGATCGTTTACGCCATCACGTTCGACAAAAACGGCCGGCCCATTCTGGGGACCGGCAATAAGGGCGGGATCTATCGCGTCGATAGCGAATTGCAGTCGACGCGGCTATTGACATTGGCGCCGACACAAGTCACAGCGCTGACGAATGACTCGACTGGCGCCGTTTTTGCCGTGACGGGCAACATCGGCAAGCTGTTCCAGATCGGCCCGGCATTCGAAAAAAACGGCGTGCTGGAGAGTGAAGTTCTGGATGCCAGTTGGTTCGCCGAATGGGGACGCCTCGCGCCGAAATCGACCGGCGGCGTGACGTTCGAAACACGCAGCGGCAACCTGGACCGGCCGCAGAAGAACTGGAGTAACTGGGTAGCGTTCACCGGGCGCATCGCTTCGCCGGGCGCGCGTTTCCTGCAATACCGGGCCACGCTTTCCGGCGACGGAGCGGCGTTGACCGGGACCGAGATCGCCTATTTGCCTCGCAACGTCGCGCCGAGAATTGAGCAGATCGAAATCACAGCGCCGAATTACCGCGTCCCCAATCAGACCCTTAACATAACGCCGTCCAGCACGCTCACGCTGGGGCCGATGTCCAGTCGCTCGCCTGACGCGCCGGCCGCCGCGTCCACCGATCCGGGCAGCGTGACGCTGAACTACGCCAAGGGAATGCAAGGCGCGCGATGGAAGGCCGGTGACGCCAACGGCGATACGGTTCAATACACCGTGGAAATTCGCGGAAAGAATGAGGCCGCCTGGAAGCCTTTGAAAAAGGAGTTGGCGGTCCGTCAATTTAGTTGGGATTCGAGCGCGTTCCCCGACGGCGAGTACGTTTTGCGTATCTCGGCGTCGGACGCCGTGGCCAATCCGCCGGGCAAAGGGCTGAGCGATTCGCTGGAAAGCGAGCCGTTCCTGATCGACAATACGCCGCCGGCGATTCGCGGTCTAGCCGCCGCGGTGACCGGGAGTCGTGTGACCATCACGTTCACCGCGGTTGACGCCGCCACCATTCTGACCAAGGCGGAATACTCGATCAACGCTGCTGAGTGGGCCTTCCTGGAACCATCGACCAAGCTGTCCGATTCCCGCGAGCATAGTTACAGCGTCACGGTGGACAGGCCGGTTGGTGAGCTAACGATCGCCGTGCGCGTTACCGACGAATTTGAGAATCACTCGGTGGAAAAAACGCTCGTGAAGTAGCGTCCAGGCTACTTCAACGCACTCACCAGCGCCTGACACAATTCCCCCGCCTTCATCTGGCCCGGATGGTACATGCGCACCACGCCCTTGGCATCCAGCAGCACCAGCGTCGGCGTCGAACTTACGCCGTACAGACTAAAATTTTCCTCGCTGACCGGCATTGGGAATGGAGTCATCCACGCGTAGTCCGCCTTTTGCACCTGCGCGATGTAGGGCAGTTCCTTCTCATGCGAGGCATCTTCGCCATTGGCGGTATAGCCGTAACGCTGTGTCGGCGCGACCACGGCCAGGGTTGGAAACTCTTTCCGCAACGCCTCGATCACCGGCCCCTGTCCTTTACAGTCGGAACACCAATGCGCCCAAAAAAATAGCAGTACCGGCTTCCCGAGGAAATCGTCGAGCGACTTCATCTTCGCTGAACCGAGCACCAGCCCGGTCTCCAGCTTCGGCGCTCGCGTCCCCGCCAGCGACAACAAATGCAGGTTCTTTTGAATGCGCGTCCGGATGGACGTTTTATGCCAACGCTTTAGCTCGTCCTTGAGGAACGCGACACCCTCACTGCGACGCCCGGCACTCGCTAACGCCTGGCCGTGAACTTCGATAGACGCGCCCAGGGCGATAGGAAGGTCTTTCTCGGTATCCAATTGCCGGCCCGTTAACATTTCCAGCGCCAACCGCCGGGTTTCAGCCGCAAACGTAATCGCCTGCTCCGTTTTTCCTTGCGCCTGCGCCCCCCGGCCCAACCAGGAATGCGCCACCAGTAATTCCGGCGTCCAAATGCCTTTGCCCTTCCCCTCCATCAACCGGGCTTGCGCCCCGGAAACATCGCCGGCCTGCGCCAGTTTTCGAATCTCGGGAATGATTTGCGCCGCCGCTAATCCAGCCGCCGCCAACGCCAGTGCGAGGAGTCTCATGCCTTAGATTAACCGATTGTCCCGTGCCCACTGAATCGAAGTTTCCAGATCCTCGCGCTCCAGCGCGGCCGCGCGCTCCTTCGCCGGCGCGGGCCGGTTCTCCCGTGCTTTGCCCGTCTCCGCAATCGCCGCAAACCGGGCAAATTCCCAGGCGGGCATGTTCCGGAACGCTTTCCAAAACTCCGGCTGCAAATAGGGAAACGGGCGCGTCCCGGTGACGATAATCTCCAGCGACATCGCCTTGCCCGGACACAGCGACGCGAACTTTTTCACCCATCCGCCGATATCGACATTGCCCTCGCCCATCCGCGTCCACTGCATCGCCGCGCCGTCCGGAGTACGCCAAACGGCAGAATCCCGGACATGCGAAGTCAACACATACGGCGCCAGCGTCTCCAGCGTTACATGCGGGTCCTCAATCGCCCATGTGGGGTTTCCCGAGTCGATACAGGCGCCCACAAAATCGCGGCCCGCCGCCTCAATCAGCATCTTCAATTCCCTGCCCTGCAGATCCCCGCCATGGTTCTCTATGGCAATTTTCTTCCCGGCGTCCAACGCCCGCGAACGCACGGCGCGCAGCGTCTTCACCGTGTTTTCAATGTGCTGCTCCAACGGCACCGCCGACGCGCGATCCCGCCAGTCGCCCAGAACCGCGCGCACCAGCGGCGCGCCGGCAATCCGCGCGGAGTCGATCATGCGCGCCAACTGCTCCTCCGCCGTGCCCTGTTTCGGGTCAAACCGGGCCGCCGTCGGGCAAATCGACAACATGCCGATTTCGAGCTCGATTCCCAGCCCGCGCGCGTGATCGCGAACTTTCTCCAAATGCGCCTTTTCCAGTCCGCCAAGAAACCGGATCTCCGAAAAATGGACGACTTTCGCGCCTTGTTTCGCGCAATAGTCCAAATACTCAAACGCGCTCCAACCTTGTGAGCGCAGGCTGAAAAGATCGATGCCAAACTTCACGTTTTGACCGCTCCCTTGCGCCATCATCGCGGCTGGCACCGCCGCTAACAAACTCCGGCGATGCATTGTCATCGCCACTATATTACCCTCGCAGCAGGGCAGCCATGTCAAGAATTCGATTTGACCCAAGTCCGTCGCCGAGCGTGAACCACAAACGGCGTGCCGCGCCCAGCCCAATCGCCTCCAGCGTTTCGTCTGTCAACGCGCCATGCCCCGTAATACCGATGATCGCGCCAAACTGCCGCGCCGCCTGCTGCAACTCCTCCACCCTTTGTCGAAGTTCCGTCAACGGCCTGCCGGCCGCCTTCCACTGTACGTTGGACAAAATATCCTCCGGCCATCCCGCCATCTCGGCCAACGACGCCGGATAAGGCGTGCCCGGAAGCAGCCCCAACTCCACTTCCACTACCTCTACCGCACAGCCAGCGGTCCGCAATCGCTCCAGCCGGCTGCGCATTGCCTCAGGCCTGGTCCATTCGCCGCGCACGTCAAACCGAACGTCAACATCATACGTTCGACCGTGCAGCCGGCGCAGCAAATCGATCCTTTCCCCTAACTCTTCATCGCTCAGCCCACTGGCATCGATAAAGCTGCGCGAGCTCGGCTCGGTCTCGCCCCGCAACGGAAACCCTTCCCTCCAGCCGTGCCGAATCGCCCCCCAAAGCCCTTCTTCCATCGGCCCCGTCCAGGCGGCCACCGAGAGCCCATACTTCCGCCGCACCGCGCGGAACTGCCCAAACGCGTCGTTCGCATCCCGGCTGGCCGCGATGAACAGCGTGTCAACTCCCTGCGGCCCTGGCAGCACCGTCCGGTCCAACTGCTGGGCATAAACAAGAATCCGGTCCGAGTCCCCCGCCGCGAATGGAATCGCGTTCACAACCACTTCCAGTCCTCGCGGCGTCCGCATTCGCCCCACCAGCACCGAATGCGGGAACAACCCGCTCCCCGGCGCCGATGACAAGGCAATGTGAAGCAGTACCGGACTCTTTCCATCCACCGCCACAAAGTACGTCGACTTCGCCACCGGATCCGCCGCCAGCGATCCCCAATAAACCGTCATCGATTCAAACTGCACCGCCCGCGCCGCCAGCATCCGGCGTAGCGCGTCATCCACCGTCCGCCCTTCCGCAAATTGAAAAATCAGATCGGCCAGTTGCGACGCCTCGTGGGCGGGAACGGGGACGCTCAGCGAGTTTTCGATCATAACTTGAGTGACTTTAAGTATTCCCGGAATGGCGCTCCCAGGTCGTATCGCTTCAACGCGAACTCCACCGTCGCCTGCAGGAAACCCAGCTTGTCGCCCGCATCGTACCGTTTGCCTTCGAATTTGTAGCCGTATACCGGCCGGCTCCGAAGCAAATGCTTGAGTCCATCGGTTAATTGAATTTCGCCGCCCCGGCCAGGTTCGATCGATTCAATCGACGTGAAAATTTCCGGCGTTAAAACATAGCGCCCGATGATCGCCAAGTTGCTCGGCGCGTCCTCCGCCTTCGGCTTCTCCACCATGTTGCGAATCCGGAAAAGCCGCCCGGATTGTCCCATGTGGTCGACCGGTTCGGCGTCCACAACGCCATACGCCGATATGCTCTCCTTCGGCACTTCCATCAGTGCGACAACCGACGCTCCGTAGAACTCGTAAACATCCTGCAACTGCCGCAGACACGGAATTTCAGCGTCGATCACGTCGTCGGAAAGCACAACGCAAAACGGCTCCTTCCCGACCAGTTCCTTCGCCCGCAGCACCGCATGCCCCAATCCCAGAGCCTCTTTTTGCCGGACGTAGGACACGTCGATCATGTCGGAAATGCCGCGCACCAGCGCCAGCAAATCTTTCTTCCCGCGTGTTTCCAGCAGGTGTTCCATCTCGAAGCTGACGTCGAAATGGTCCTCAATGGCGCTCTTGCCGCGCCCGGTCACGATGATTATGTTCTGCAATCCGGAATGGATCGCTTCTTCTACTCCATACTGGATCAGCGGCTTATCGACCAGCGCTAACATCTCCTTGGGTTGCGCTTTGGTGGCAGGCAGGAAGCGCGTACCCAGTCCGGCCGCGGGAAAGACTGCTTTTCGGGCTTTCGGGATCATGTCCTTTCATTGTCCTTCACCTTGGCACCCCTCACCACTTGAATTGAATAGGAAGAGGGCTGGAGCACAGAATTGGCAGAATGGACGTCTCCCTTTTTGCGGGCCTTTGCCTGCATACCAAGCAGCCGCCACCTTTCGCGCGGCTCATCATCCGAACTAAACGCGACTGCGGCGGAAGGCCACCAAAAAAATCCCCGCAAGACCGGTACCCACCACCCCAAAGGCGCCTATTGGGAAGAGCTAGGGGCGCACGTCAGGCCGGCGCGACGATGGGCAGCTCGAGCCGAAGACAAAGCCAGCGATGGCCGTCGATTTCAGCGCTGAAGCGGCCGCCGTTGCACTCCGCAATCCGGCGGCACGTGAAAAGCTGATTCCGCTCCTGGGGGCTGAAAAGGGATTCCGCAACGACGCCCGGCGTGGTGGCGCGGAATTCGATCAGCAAAGAATTAGCGGCACCGCGGGCCGAAATGTCGATGAAGCCGGACTCATCGACCGAGCGGCGGAGAAACTGCAGGACGCTTCGCAGGAGGTGGCGAAGATGTTCCTCATCGACCCACGCGGCCGGGAGATCCGCGTCAAATTCGCTGCAGATGTCCAAGCCTTCGCCGGCCCAGGATTCCGTGAACACATCCTCGGCGAGTTCTTTAAAGTTCACGCGAACCGGATGGGACGGCGAGATCTGCAGGAGATGCAGCACATCGGAGAGAATCCAGTTGGCGCTATCGACCATTTGTTGGAGCCGGTTAACCTGGGCGCTGACATCGCAGCCGTCTTTTCCGACGGTCAAATGAAGATAGAAGGCGATGGATTCCAGCGCGCTCAGGGGCTGCCGGAGTTCGTGCGTTAGATGCCGGATGACGTCTTTAACGGGGAAATTCGTATCGCCAGTTTCAGACATTGGGAACAAGCGTGAGTGTAGCGCAGATTCGTTTGACAATTTCACCCCGAAATGTCGCGCAGGGAAATCCCCGCGAGCGCGACGGTTAGTCCTATCATAATGGCCACGGCGGTCCAGGCAACGGCGTTGTAGGCGCGCGAGTTCGTCCAGTCCCGCATGATGGTTTTCCGGTTGACGATGATGGTCATGTAGATGAGCACAAAGGGCAACAAAACCCCGTTTAATACCTGGGAAAGCAGGATCATTCGGACAAGCGGAAAGCCGGGAATCAGGATCACGCCGCCGCCGATAACGATGAGCAATGTGAAGAGCCAGTAGAAGACCGGCGCTTCATTCCAGCGCTTATTCACGCCCGATTCAAAGCCCAATCCTTCGCAAACGGTGTAGGCGGTGGAAAGCGGCAGAATACACGCGGCGAACAGAGACGCGTTGAGCAGGCCGGCGCAGAAGAGCAGATACGCATATTGACCAAACGGCTTAAGGCCGAGCGCGGCGTCGGCCGAGTCCTTGATGTCCCGAGGCGCGACGCTCCAGATGGCGCCGGCGCAAGAAACGATGATGAAGAACGCGATGACCGTCATGACGACGCAGCCGACGATAACTTCAATCCGTGACTCGGCATATTCCTTCGCGCCAACGCCCTTTTCAACGATTGCCGCTTGCAAGTAGAACTGCATCCAAGGCGCGACGCTGGTGCCCACCATGCCGATCAGCAGCGTGATGTAGGCGGGTTCAAACAGCAGCACGGGGCGAACGCTGTAAAGCGCGGCTTCCTTCCAATCGGGCTTCACCAGCACGCCGCTGATGATGTAGCAAACGTAGATGAGCGTGGCGAACAGGAAAATGCGCTCGACGCTGGCGTAGGTGCCTTTCACGATGAGCAGCCAGACGATGAGAGCGCCGATGGGCACGGTGATGTATCGCGATATTCCGAAGAGTTCGAGCGAACTGGCAATGCCGGCGAAGTTGGCCATCACGTTGGTAAGGTTGGCGGCAATGAGCGCCATCATGACGAAGAACGTCGTGCGCAGTCCGAACTCTTCGCGGATGAGATCGCTGAGCCCCTTGCCGGTAACGGCGCCCATGCGGGAGCACATTTCCTGCGTCACGATGAGCAGCGTCATGATGGGCAGCAGTGTCCACAGCGGGAGATAGCCGTACTTGGCGCCGGCTTGCGAATAGGTGAAGATACCGCCGGCGTCGTTGTCGACCATGGCCGTGATGAAGCCCGGCCCGATGACCGAGAAGAAGACGGCGATGTGATATTTAAGGCGTCTGAACATCGTTTAACTCTGGCGCAGCAACGCAATGATGTCGTCGGCGGTGATGACGCCGATGAGGCGATTGGCGTGATCGACAACGGGGAGCGTAACGAGATTGTATTTGTCGAAGACGGCGATGACGCGGTCCTGGCATTCCTTGACGGGAACGGAAACCAGGCGGTCGTCCTGCAGGGATGAAAGAAGCACGGCGGGGTCTCCGAGGAATAGCCGGGCGAGGGGAACAGCGCCGGTGAGGCGCTCTTCGGCGTCGATCAAGAAGACGGTGTTCGTAGACTCGAGGACGTCGTCATGGCCCTGCATGGCGGCGATGGCGACGGCCACGGTGACGGTGTTGGGGACGGAAACGTACTCGGTGGTCATCATGCCGCCGGCGGAGTCCTCGCGGTGCTCCAGCAGCTCTTCCACTTCCTGCGCGGGCGCGTCCTCCATCTCTTCGAGAATCGCGTCCGAGCGTTCCTCCTCCATGTCGGCCAGGATGTCGGCGGCCTCGTCGGGTGCCATCTCTTCGATGATATCGGCGGCCTTTTCCTCGCTCAACGATTCGAGAATACTGGCCTGGATATCGGGATCGATTTCGGAGAGCGCTTCGGCGGCGACTTCGCTATCGAGCGATCCGAAAAGCGCTTCGCGGTCGGAGGGGCCGAGTTCTTCGACGATATCGGCGAGGTCGGCCGGGTGCATGGCTTCCAAGGCGCGCGTGGAGATGTTCAGCCGCAGACGCCGCTGCGGATCGCTTTCGACGATGTTGCAAAACTCCCAGCGGATGGAGTTCACCGGGATGGGCATCATCAGGCGGCGGATGAGGGGCCGCGGAAGGACGCCTTGCGCGAGGCGGCGGAACATGGAGCGGAGGCCGATATCCACCTCCTGCACGCGAAGTTCGTCGTGGCCGTTCTGGCGGACACGCAGGAACGTGACATCGGTGACGCGGACCACTTTGCGGCCTTCGACATCGATGATTTGCTGGTCCAGAAGATCGCGTTCCAGGCGTAGCATATAGTCATCGCGATGGTAGGGCGTGAGCTGTTCGTCCCGTAGCCAGATGCCATCGAGCGAAATGCTTTGAATCTGGTCATGGCGGACCGTCAGCCAGGCCCAGCCCCCGCCCAGGAGATAGCGGTCCACGCGAACCGGATCGACTAACGGAACGATGGCGGCATCGCGGACGCGGCCCAGCTTCCGGCCCTTAAGGTCGTAAACCTTGAGCCCAAGAAGTTCGGTAAAGAACAGGTGGTCCAGCATCGCAGTGGGTCCGTGGTCATGTTGCGGGAAGAGCCTCTCCCACTATCGCGCAGGAACCCCAGAAATGGCTATTTATTTCAGCTTTTCGGCCATTAATTGATTCACCGCCGCCGGGTTGGCCTGACCGCGTGACGCTTTCATGACAGCGCCGACAAGGAATCCGATCACCGTCGTTTTTCCGCCTTTGTACTGTTCGACCTGCTTGGGATTATTGGCGATCACGTCGTCGATAATTTTCTCCAGCGCGCCGGTATCGGAGATTTGTTTCAGGCCCTCGCGCTCCATGATCGCCTTGGGCGCGTCGCCGGTTTCGAACATTTTCGGAAAGATCTCTTTGGCCAGTTTGCCGGAGAGTTCGCCGGTGCCGATCAGGTCGACGAGCTCGGCGATATGCCGCGGCGGAATGGGCGAATCGGCGATTTCTTTGCCGGTGCTTTTCAGCATGGCGGCCAGATCGCCCATCACCCAATTGGCGACGGCCTTGGGATCTTTCGAAGCCGCAGCGGCCTGCTCGTAGTATTCGGCGTTCTCGCGGGTGAAAGTCAGCACATCGGCGTCGTAGGGACGCAGGCCGTATTCGGTGAGAAAGCGGGCGCGCTTGGCCTGGGGAAGCTCTGGCATTTCAGAAACGACGCGGGCCAGCCATTCGGCACCGATGCGGAGCGGAACCAGATCGGGTTCCGGAAAATAGCGGTAGTCGTGCGCCTCTTCCTTGGAACGCATGGAGACGGTTTCGCCGGAATCGGCGTTGTAGAGGCGCGTTTCCTGAATGATGCGCCCGCCGGATTCGACGATGCCCACTTGGCGCTCGAATTCGAAATCGATGGCTTGGCGCAGGAAGCGGAAGGAGTTGACGTTCTTGATTTCGGCGCGCGTGCCGAGTTTTTCAGCGCCGCGGAGCCGGACACTGACGTTGGCATCGCAACGAAGATGCCCCTTCTCCATGTCACACGTGGAAACGCCGGCGAATTG
The DNA here is from genome assembly GCA_945900935.1 of Candidatus Sulfopaludibacter sp. SbA3. Classification (GTDB taxonomy): domain Bacteria; phylum Acidobacteriota; class Terriglobia; order Bryobacterales; family Bryobacteraceae. The sequence continues at coordinate 11,930 of CAMDKT010000049.1, forward strand.
CAGCGCCTGCTTCACTTCGGTCAGATAGAGAAACGCCTCTTCGGAGGAACGCATGTCGGGCTCGCTGACAATTTCGATGAGCGGGGTGCCAGAGCGATTGAGATCGACGTAGGTATAGCGCTCGGAGTCTTTGAAGCCATCGTGCTGGGACTTGCCGGCGTCGTCTTCCATGTGGATTCGAGTGATGTTGATGCGTTTCACTCCGGATTCGAGCTGGATGTCGAGCCAGCCCCGCAGCGCGACGGGTTTATCAAACTGAGATATCTGGTAGCCCTTGGGGAGATCCGGATAAAAGTAGTTCTTGCGGGAGAAGATGGACTCCGGCTGAACCTCGCAATTGAGTGCGAGCCCGCCGCGAATAGCGAGTTCCACGGCGTGCCGACTGAGCACCGGCAGCGCGCCGGGGAAGCCGAGGCACACCGGGCACACGTTCGTATTGGGAGCGTTACCCGTTTCGACGGGGCAGGAACAGAAAATCTTGGTGCGCGTTGCGAGCTGGACGTGAACTTCCAGCCCGATTACGAGTTCATACTGGGCCAATTGCGACATTTGTAATCTATCTGTGGAAAAGTGGTGCCAGGCACCACTTTTCCACAGGGTTGTTATTGGATAGCGGCGATGGTGCTGCCGTTGCCGAATACCAGATCGCCGGTGGGGGTCTCCGCCGCAATCGCGAAACTGCGGAAGACACCCGTAGCCGTATCGAGCGGGATTTCAAAGGCGAGCCAGTAGACGCCGATCATTCCCGGCGCGTAGGTGGCCGAGACGATACGGACGCCCTGGTCGTTGACGCCCACGATGAGCGGAGCGACGACCAATTGACCGCCGACGCCAACGCGGTTTGTGAACGCGGCGGCAACCGTGGGGCCGAGACCGGTGACCGCCGCCTGGACGATTTCGCCGCGGCGAGCGGGGTTTGCCGGTGTAACGTAGCTGCCGTCGGGACGAATAATGGCGGCATAGGCGCGTTGTTGCGGCGTGGCCGCGGTTTCGAAGATACCCGGAGCGGCGCTGAAGACTTGCACGTTGTCAACCTGTGCCTGCGCGCCGGGAATACGAATGATGACCGAGGTGCGTCCCGGCGAAGCGAGTTCGCAGGGAACCTGGACGACAATCGATTCCGCGCCGCCTTGATTGGCGACGGCAATGATCGGCGCTTGCAGGCCTCCGAAAAGGACTTCCACGCTGTTGTAGCTCAGCGGTAGACCGCCGATGCCAAGGAAGTTCGTATTGATGACGCCGTTGACGCCGATGGCGATATTGCTGCCAAAGACCGTGGCCAGGCCGCAAGGCGAGACGCCCGGCTGATTGCGAGCCGTCGTGACGATCCCACTCGCGTTGAAGACCGGTCCCGGCGGCACAACAGTCAAGGTGAACGTCTGCGAGAGGTTGCCCAGCGCGGCGCGAATCGTAACCTGTCCGGCCGTACCGCCCGCGGTAACGGTGGTGGTAGAACGGCCATTGGAGTCCGTGCGGACCGAGGCGCCGGTAAGGGAAGCGGTGCCGTTTACAACGCTCCACACGACGGCCTGGTTAGGGACGGGGCCGTTTCGCTCATCCCGAACTTCCACCATCAGCGTGCTCGCGAAGGCCTGGTTGGTGCGCGTGGACTGCCCGTCCCCGCTCACCTTGTTCAACTGGCTGATTATCAGGTTCGTGGTGAATGTGAGCGTCTGAACGATGCTGCCGACGCGAACCCGAACCTGATTGGGACCGGCGACGGTGCCCAATGTGCCGAGCGCCGAGACGCGGCCTGAAGAATCCGAAAGGCTCACCTGATTGGCCAGCGTAATGGAACCCGGAGTGACAACTTCCCAACTTGCCGCCTGGTTGGGGAGCGCGTTCCCGAAGGCGTCCTCGACTTGCACAAGGAAGGCGAGCGCAAGGCGCTGGCCGGGAGGGCCGCCTTGATTATTCCCCTGGATAATGCGGAGAACGGCGGGCGGGCCGGCGCGCACATCGAGATTGATGGTGCCTCCGCCGAGGTTCTGTGTTCCGCCGATGTTGACGTTGAGCGAAGTGATCCCCAACTTGCCGGCGACTTTCAAGTTACACGTGGCGATACCACTGGCATCGGTGAGGGCGACATCGCCTTCGCCGACGCAAACAGCCGTCGGGCCAACGCTGGCGTCCGTATTCGCGGAGGTGACCTTGAGTGCCAAGCCGGGAATGGGCTGGCCCGCCTGGATTCCGGCGGACGCGACGACGCGGACTTGAACCGCTTCATTCAACGTCGTGCCGGCCTGGGCAATGAGTAGGCTTTCGGTCGGCTTGAGACGTTCCACCAAGGGCTGCGCGGCCTGTCCGCCGCCTGGCAGAACGCTTAGAACGGTGGTGACGATAAAGTTAACAGTGGCTTGGCCGTTGGTGGCGGAGATGGTCTGCTGCGCGAACGAGAAGCCGGAAGAAACTCCGGTCGCCAGGAAGCCGGCCGAAGCTAGACCGAGGGTATTGGTCACCGCAGTACAGACGTTCCCGGAACAAACGGTGTTTGGCAGGCTGACGCCGGCGGAAGTCGAAGACGACATCGTTCCAGAACCGGTGGCAATAGCAAAGGTGATTGTTTGGCCGGCGACCGGAGTCCCATTGGTGTCCCGCAGGCGGACGGTAAACGGTTCGGTGAGCAGGAACTGCTCAGACACCATTTGGCCCTGGCCGCTGGCGATACTGAGCAATCCGGTGCTACCGCCGCCCGAGGAACCGCTAGCGGCGGTAAGGACGTAGGTGGCGGTCGGCTGGCCGGGGCCGGGCCCGGCGGCCGCGGTGACAGTAAACGTACCGGCCGTGAGCGGCGCGATAACGGTGGTCTGGGCCCAGCCTTGTACGTTGGTGGTGATTTGGGCGCCCAGTATCTGAGCGTTCGGATTATCACTGGTAAACGTCACGTTGACGCCGAACAGCGGGCGGCCGACTGAGTTCGTGACGCGCGCGATCACCGGAAGGTAGGTGCCGCCGGGCGTGGCGGTCTGCGCGGTGTTGTAAGCCAGGATCGTTGTCGGCGTCCCCGTGTTTTGCGCGTTGACGTGGACCAGCGGACCGGGTTGAGTCGGAATTGCCGCTTGACCCGCGCCTTGGGCGGGATTGGAAGAAAGATCCAGACGATGTATGGTTCCCGGTGTCGCCACGAACAGGAAGCGCGAGTTCGGGACTTCGCCGGAGACGGCGAGGTCGGTGACGTTACTTAGCGAACCGATGCCCGAAAAACTCGGCGGATTAATATTCAGCGGACTCGTGGTGATTTCGTAGAGGACGGCGGTCTGGTTGGAAATGCCGTAGATGCGGTTGCCGGCGGCGAAGACGAGGCGGTCGAGGATAACATTGAAGTTCGGGATGGTGCCCTGGAGTTTTTGGCCAATCAGATCGAACATCAAAACCGAGGAGCCGGTGACGGGCGTGCGGTTGACGGCGAGGGCATTCAGGCCGTCCGGGGTAAAGATCAGTTTTCCGGGACTGGCGTTTAAATTAATTTCCCGGATCACGGTCATGGTGCGCCCGTCGATGACCTGAACCAGATTGACGGTTGACACGTAGACCAAACCATTTGGTCCGACTGCGACTCCTGTCGATAGACCGGGCACAGTGACGGGGGTGCCGATGACCGTATTCGTATTGAGATCGACGGCGGTAAGGCGGTTGGATGCGGTGCTCAGTACGAACGCGCGGGAGCCATCAAGGGCTACGGCGACATCGATGGGCTGGTTACCAACGTCGCTAAGCGCCGCGACGGCGGTGTCATTCGTCGTGTCGATAATATGCAACGAGCCGGCGGCGATCAGGAGCTTTCGGCCATCCGGCGAGAGGGCGGCGGCTTCGGCCTGTCCTATGCTCTGGCGGCGGAGGACCGTCCCCGGGTTATTGGCATCCAGTACGAGAAGCGTCTCGGCCCCCGAGCGGGCGACTACGTAAATCTTCTGCCCGTTCGGGTGCATCAATAGAAATGAGGCGCCCGGCTGCACCGGGAACGACGAGAACACAGTGAACGGGTCCGTTCTGAATGACGTCGTCAGCGGCGCGACCGCGGAAGAATTGGGCAGTAAGTAGAGGTTAGTGGGCGCTTGTTGGGAGAACGCGCCAAACGCGGCAAGGGCGACACAGGCACTCAACTGCATGGTCCGTCGAAGGATGGACATTAATACCTCTTTGTATGTGGAGTTGGAGACGCGGAACGCGGGGAAACGGCGATGCGACGTGGGCGCGGACACCCATTAGGTTAACACCATTCCTCCTGGTCGAGTTGCGGAGAAGTTGAACAAACGGCAGACGACTTCCGGCGAAGGCCCGCTTACTCGCCGAGCAATTTGAAATACCGATCCCGCGACATGCTCGCGGTCCGAAGGCTGTTCTTAATAATGAACACCATTATGGTCGCCTTTGATTCGAACGCAACGCAACCCATCGGCCTCGAAAACTTTGACAAGCTCCCTGTAAGAGACAGCGCTAAGCCTTGTCATGCGAGCGTCTGGCTGTTCAAGCTGTACCCAGCCTCTTTCAGAATCTGTTCC
>CAMDKT010000050.1 GCA_945900935.1 Candidatus Sulfopaludibacter sp. SbA3
GATTTCGCCGGAGCCGTATTTGCCGGGAGCGTCGAGGAGAAGGGGCGCGTCCCAGGCCGCGGCGGCGGCGAATTTTCCGGGGTTGCGGAGCATCAATGTCAGCGCGCCGTTACCGGATTTGCTGAAGCCGAGCAGAAGAATTTGACCGGAGAGGCGCGGCAGAATGTCTTGCAGAAGATAAGATTCCTGGGCAATTTTCGGATTTGTGGGATGGTCAGCGTACCAGGGGAGATGGGAAAAAGAAGGCGCGGCGATGGTGACGTTGTAGCGCTTCACCCAATTGAGTTTTAGCGCCTCGTAGAAGCCGTCGCCCCATTGGCCGCTAATGTTGGCGGTCACCGGAAGGATGAGTACAGTGCGAGTGGACTTGCCGCGCGGCCGGGCGACGCGGAGGAAATTGGCGGTCGTCTGGCGGGGAGATTCGATGGTCTCGACCTGGTAGGAGACAGGGGAAAGGGCGAGTGAAAGCAGACCGCGTCTGGTCATGACGGAAACCTCGATGGTATCCTTAATTCCAATGCAGCTGTGCGACATCTATCAGGGGCTTGGCGACCAGGCGTTCCGGGACATGCTGAAGGCTATCTCGCTGGGCAAGCTACGAACCTACCAACTTTTCGAACGCTTGAAGGTTCGGCTGCGGCTGAATAAGCTGAACACGGAGTCGCTGGCGAAGTCGTCGCCGCGGCAGTGGGAGCGGATTGTGACCGAGCGCGATGACGCGTTCGCGATGGAACTGGGGCAGGCGGTGCTGGTGTGCCACATGGGCCTGATCATCGACGTTCTGGACCATTTGCAGATTCCGCATCAGGAAGGCTTCTTCGAAAAAGAAGCCGACGTGTCGCAGTTTTTGACGACTGACTGGCAGCAGCGGGCCTGGGATAGCTTTCAAGCCAAGCATCCGCCGGCGGTGCTGGCATTTTATTTGAACCATTTGGCATTGGAGATGACCAAGGATCCGGTGTTGTTCAACCCCTTGGCCGCGGCCGCGCAATGACGCCGGCGCAGGAATTGCACGAAGCGATCCGCATTGGCGATGAAGCGCGGGTGAAGGCGCTGTTGGATACCGATCCGGCGCTGGTGCATGGCGGCGGAGCGGCCGGCATGGCGCCGTTGCTGCTGGCGGTTTATACGAAGCGGCCTTTGATGGCGAAACTGCTGTTGGGGCGGGGCGCGCAGTTGGACGCCTTCGCGGCGGCGGCGATGGGCGAGACGGCAATCTGCAAGCAGTTCGTGAAGGCCGACGATTTGCTGCTGCAGATGGCGAGCGCCGATGGCTGGACGCCGCTGCATTTGGCGTGTTTCTTCGGGCATTTGGAAACCGTGGAGATGTTGCTCCAACTCGGCGCGGACGTGAAAGTGCGGTCGGCAAACGCGATGAACAATACGCCGCTGCACGCGGCGGCGGCGAGCCGGAATCAGGACATTTGCGCGGCGCTGCTTTCGCACGGCGCGGAAGTAAACGCGGCGCAGCACGCCGGATATACGGCGCTGCATTCGGCGGCGACGAATGGCGATATCGAAATTGTCCGCCTGCTGCTGGCGCATGAGGCGAACCCGAAGATGAAAAGCGAGAAGGGCGAGACGCCGATAGAGATGGCCAGGCAGCGCGGCCATTTGGCGGTGGCGGATTTATTGGAAAGAACAGCGCGATGATTGAGGAGAACCTGGAGGCGCTGGCGCTATCGGCCAAGTCCCGGATTGAAGCCGCCGTTACGGTGGACGAGTTGGAAGCGGTTCGCGTCGAGGTGTTGGGGCGGAAAGGCGCGCTGGCGAACATTTCGAAAGAGATGGCGAAGATGACGCCGGAGCAGCGGGCGGCGGTGGGCAAGCTGTTGAACGCGGCGAAGCAGGCGCTGGAAGGCGTATTCGACGCGAAGAAAACGGCCTTTGACGCGGCGGCGCTTTCGGCGCGGTTAGAGAGCGAATGGGTGGATTTGACGATTCCGGCGCCGCCGCCGGGGGCCGGATCCCTGCATCCGTTGTCGCAGATTCAGGCGGAGATTGAAGACCTGTTCGTGTCGTTGGGGTTTACCGTTTTGGACGGGCCGGAAGTGGAGTCCGACGAGCATAATTTCGACGCGTTGAACATTCCGGCGGACCATCCGGCGCGCGACATGCAGGACACATTTTGGCTGGACGGCGGATGGCTGCTGCGGACGCATACTTCGCCGGTGCAGGTACGCGGGATGCGGAAGTTCGGGCCGCCGTTGCGGATGATCGCGCCGGGACGCGTGTTCCGGAATGAGGAAGTGGACGCGTCGCACGAGCATACCTTCTACCAGTTGGAAGGCATGATGGTGGATAAAGACGTGAGCGTCGCCAATCTGCTGTATTTCATGAAGACGCTGCTCTCGGCGATCTTTAAGCGGGAAGTGACGGTGCGGCTGCGGCCGGGCTATTTTCCGTTTGTGGAGCCGGGATTTGAGTTGGACATTCAGTGCCTGATCTGCGGCGGTAGCGGCTGCCCGGTGTGCAAGCAGAGCGGCTGGGTGGAACTGCTGCCATGCGGTTTGGTGCATCCGAATGTGCTGCGGAAATCGGGGATTGATCCGGAGGAATATAGCGGATTTGCCTTTGGATTGGGACTGACGCGGCTGGTGATGATGCGGTACGCGATCGACGATATTCGGCAGTTGCAGGGCGGCGATTTGCGATTCCTGCGGCAGTTTTGATGAGGGGCCATGCGATTTTCCTATAACTGGATGCACGAGCTGGTGGACGGGCTGGACGTTTCCGCAGAGGAGTTGGGGCGGCTGATCACGCTGAAAACGGCGGAGTGCGAGGGCGTGGAGCCGCACGGGGCGATGCTGGATGACGTGTGCGTGGCGCGCGTGCTGACGGCGGAGAAAGTGGCCGGGACGCATCTGACGCTGACGACGGTGGACACCGGGCGTTATGGCGTGAAGCAAGTGATCTGCGGCGCGCCGAACTGCCGGGCGGGGATGTTGACGGCGTATTGGCCTTTGGGCCGGAAGACAGTGCGAGGCGTGGAGAGCGACGGCATGTTGTCGTCGGCTGTGGAACTCGGCATTAGCCATAGCGGGGACGGAATTTTGGAGTTCACCGGCGTGGAGCCGGGGACGCCTTTGGCGGGGCTGCGTCCGGACACGATTATCGAAATCGACAACAAATCGCTGACGCATCGGCCGGACTTGTGGGGCCATTACGGAATGGCGCGCGAGGTGTCGGCGATTACGGGGCGTCCGTTGCGGGACCCGGTTGATTTGAGTCTGATTCCCGAGGGGCCGGGCGTGATTAACGTGGAGATTCGCGACTTCGCGCTGTGTCCGCGCTACTCCTGCCTGGTGTTTGAAAATGTCACCGTTGGCCCGTCGCCATTGTGGTTGCAGTACCGGCTGGAATCGGTTGGCTTGAACCCGATCAACAATATTGTGGATGTCACCAATTGGGTGATGGCGGAACTGGCGCAGCCGATGCATGCGTTCGATCTCGATAAAATCCAGGGCGATACGATCTTCGTGCGCGCCGCGGGTGACGGCGAATTGTGCGAGGCGTTGAATGGCACGACGTATACGCTGGACCCCTCGAATCTGGTGATTGCCGACGCGGACGGCGTGGTGGCGGTGGCGGGCGTGATTGGCGGCGGGCCGTCGTCGATCACGGTTGCAACGACGCGGCTATTGTTGGAGAGCGCGAATTTCCATGCGGCTTCGGTGCGAAAAACTTCGACCAGGTTGAAGCTGCGGACTGATGCGTCGATGCGGTTTGAGAAATCGCAGGACCCGGTGAATACGGTTCGCGGGCTGGCTCGCGCGGTGGCGTTGTTGCGGTTGGTGAGCCCGGGAATCCGGTTGGTTGGCGGGTTGTCCGATTCGTGGCGGCAAGCAGCGGCGCCGGCGGCGATCGACTTCACGCATGAGTGGATGGAGCGCAAGCTGGGGCGGGCCGTTGCCGAGGACGAGGTGGCGGGGATCCTGGAGCGGTTGGCGTTCGGGGTGACTCGCGCGAATGGGTCTTTTACGGTGACCGTTCCGAGCTGGCGGGCGACGAAGGATATCTCGATCAAGGACGATCTGGTGGAAGAAGTGGGCCGGATGATCGGTTACGCCTCGATTCCGCCGGTGGCGCCAAGCGTGCCCAGCCGCGTACCGCCATTGCAGCCGGAACGGCTATTTCAACGGCGTGTACGCGGGTTATTGACTGCGCAGGGATTCACCGAGGTATTCAATTATTCGTTTGTCAGCGAGGCACAGGCGGCGCAGTTACAACTGCCTCTCTCCGGTCATTTGCACGTGTTGAATCCAATTGCGGCGGGGCAGGAGTTACTGCGGACGAGTTTGTTGCCGAACATACTAAAGAACATTGAGTTGAACCGGCATAACTTCGATGACTTCCGGTTGTTCGAGATCGGTCACGAGATACACAAGCGGGAAGGAACGCTGCCGGAGGAGATTCCCAGTTGCGCCGTGGTCCTGTATTCGAAAGAAGGCGACGGGAAGGCGGGGCTGTTTGAGCTCAAGCGCGTCGCCGGTGTGATGATGCCCGGTTGCGAGGCTCGGCCAATGGAGGCGCGGGTGTTCGAGCATCCGCATCGGGCGGCGGCGATTTGGTGGCAAGGCGTGGAACTCGGCCGGCTGTTTGAATTCCATCCGTCGATCGTGGAGACAGGGCGGGCGCAGGTATTGTATTTGAACTTGGTGGCAATGCTGGCGGCGCAGCCGGGCGTGGTGAAATATACGCCGGCGCGGCGATTCCCGGCATCCGATTTTGACATTACGGTTGCCGTGGCGGCGCGCGGCTTGGCGGCGGATGTGTTGGCCAAGGCGAGGGAAGTGCATGTTCCGAACTTAGTGGACGCGGTGTACTTGTATGAGTATGTGGACGCGGCGAGGGGTATCAGGAGTATGACTTTCCGGTTCACGCTTGGGGCGGCGGACCGGACTTTGACCAGCGAGGAAATTTCGTCGGCGCAGGAGAAGCTGCGGTCGGCTTTGTTGTCTACAAGTAACGCTTGATCTGATCGCGGAACCTTGGATACGCCCAGGATACGGTGATGAGCAGAATGCCCAGCACGATGAAGGAAAGTATCCGGCTCAACGTATCCAACTGCGATAAGTCGTAGAAGAACAGTTTGGCGAGGCAGACGGCGAACAGCAGCAAGCCGCTTAAGCGAAGTTGGCGTTGTTGTAATCCGATGCCGGCGCCCAGCAGCGTGAATGCCGATGAGCAGCATCAGGACACCGAGCTTGCTCAGCCAGTTGCCGCCGATTATGGACTCGAGGTCGCGGGCGGATTTCGGCGGCGGTGGAGGCGGCAATGGGGGCGGGGGCTGCTTTGACCCCCGATTCCATGGCGTAGATTCGCTCGATCAGTGCCTCGATCCGGCGATCCTGCTCTGCGTTGCGGCGCTCCAGTTCCCTTAGTTTCGCGCTCATCCAGGCAACCAGGGCGGCCATGAGCGACAAACAAAGGAAGAGCGTCATGCAATGTCAGCCGATCAGGAATTGCTCCACCGCGTCGGAGGGCACGCGGACGCCAAGGAAAAACTGACCAAATTTAGCATATTTCGCGCTGACTTCGTCGAACCGCATTTCGTAAATCAACCGCTTGAAGACGAGCGGATCGTCGGCGAACAGGTCGACGGCCCATTCCCAGTCGTCGAGCCCGATCGATCCGGAGATGATTTGCTTGACCTCGCCGGCGTAGCGGCGGCCGATCATGCCGTGATCGTGCATCATGCGCTGACGTTCTTCAATCGGCTCCAGATACCAGTTTTCTTTCTCGCCGCGCAGCCGGTCCATGGGGTAGAAACAGATGTACTTGTGATCGGGGAATCCAGGGTAGATGCGCGGGGCCATGGCTTCGCGCTGGCGATCGAGGGTGGCCTTAATCTCGGTGTTCCATTCTTCAGTGTTCGGCGCAAGGCCCCGGTCGAGGAGGGCGCGATAGATTTTCACGGTTGATTCGTAGAGGCCAAGCTCAACAACTGAAAAATAAGAGTGAACTTGTTTGAGGACGGCGCCGATAGAGAGTCTGGAGAGATCGAGTTCGGCTTGGTGGAGTTCGGCCGCGTCCTGGCGGAAATGAACGATCATCAGGTCTGCCTTGTGGCCGAACATGGTGAAGATGGCGGAAGGGAAGGCTTCGTTGGCTTCCCACTCCTTGAGCTTGAAGACCAATTCTCGGAGCATCGACCGTTTTTGCAGCGTCGGGGTGTTAAACCAGGCGGGCTGATCGAAGCGAAGGAGCTGGTGGAGCACCCATGAGCCTTCAATTGTCAGGGGTAGGGCAGGAAGCGGGGCAGGATTTAACATTAGTGTTCCACTTTCTACTGTAACTAAGGTTTTGCACTATTCAGAATTTGGCGAGTACTGCCGAAAGAGAACGTAGGGACGAAGGAGTGTCCCGAACGACTCTATGCAACGAGTGTGGATCATTTTACTGTTGACGTTTATTCTCGCCGCGAGCGCGGCGTCAGGACAAACTACCCAGGCGCGCATTTTTACGGAGCCGGCGGGGGCATCGTTTTATGTGGACGGGATCAAGTATACGAGTTCGGCAACATTCTTCTGGCCGAAAGGCAGCCGGCACACGGTTTGGACGGGTGCGGTGCAGTATACCGGCGATACGACTCGAATGACGTTCGGGGGGTGGGCAGATAATAAAACCATACTCCAGGCAGCGTCGCCAACCGTTACGGTAACGGCTGACCCGGATTTTTTTAGCCTTAAGGCGACTTATACGGTCGAACACCGGGTCGACATACTTTTTTACAATGTGGCCGGGAATCCGCTGCCCGAAGTGCCCGTGCCGTGTGCGGCGGCTGGACGAGCGGGAAATCCGGTGCCTGTACCGGTAGTGCCTGTGCCGACGCCCCCTACCGGAGCACCGGTGACGCCGGTGCCGCCGACGGCCCCGCCACCGCAGGGACAGCCGACCGGACAGCCTGGCGTTTTCATGGTGCCAGGGCCGGGCGCGCTTTATGTGAATGGATCGTGCGTGGCGAATTCGTTGGTGATATGGTCGGCGAACGGCGCGGCGATCACTTTCAGCGCGTTTCCAGCCCGCGGATTTGTCTTCGAGGGCTGGTGGGAAAACGGAGTCACCCGTAGCGACAGCTTTCTGCGAACGTACACGGTGAACGGACCGGCGGTCATAATGCCGCGGTTTTCTCCGGCGAAGCGTGTAACGATTCAAACGGAGCCGTATGGCCTACAGGTGATGGTCGACCGGACACTCACTCCGACGCGTTTTCCAGAGGAGATCGAGATGCGGTACCGGGAGAGCGGGAATGTGTTCCCGATCCCGCATTGGGAATTTGATTTTGCGGATGGATCGAGCCATATTTTGGGTGCGCCGGCGTCGCAGCTCGATTTGACCGGAAAGACTTGGATTCTCGACAGTTTCAGTATTGGGGGCGGCGAGGGGGCGATCTATAAAGCAGTCGGCGCCAATATACCCGATGCGATTCTGGCTCGTTTCGTGCGTGGTACAACCGTTTCCTTCCTCACCAATCCAGTCGGATTGAAGCTGAACGTGGATGGGCGGGAGAGTTGGCCCTCCTATAATTTTGTGTGGGGCGTGGGGACGAAGCACACCGTGACGGCTCCGGCCGAGACAACAGACGCTAAGGGCCGCAAGTACAGATTCTTGAAGTGGGCAAATGGGGGCGAGGCCACCCAGCAGATTACAACGCCGGAGGAGACGGAATTGGGAGGCCTGCGGCTGGTTGCCAATTACGAACTGTATCCGCGGGTTGTTGTTTCGACGACGCAGCCTGGCGCTCGTCTGCAAGTGGATGGGGCGATATGTTCGCTGCCATGCACGCTGGACCGGCCATTAGGAACGACGGTTTCGTTGGCGGTTCCTGAAACCGTGCCGTTGGGCGCGGATACGCGGATACAGTTTGATGGTTGGAGCGATAGCGGCACAGCGACACGCACGGTCAGTTTTTCCGGGGCCGATCAACAGTTGAGTTTCCGCTATCGGACGTTAAACCGATTCCAGGCGGTGGCCGATCCGGCTGGCGGGGCGACATTCCGGCTGGAACCCGGTTCATCGGACGGGTTTTATCCGGCGGACACGACGGTGCAAGTGACCGCGGTTCCCGCAGAGGGCTACAAGTTCCGCCGCTGGGAGGGCGACCTGTCCGGTACGAGCGCGGGCGGTTTTCTGTCGATGCTGGCGCCTCGACTGGTGCGGGCGCAGTTGGATAGAGTACCCTTCATTCCGAGCGCGGGAATTCGCAACGCCGCGGGAGAGACTCCATTGAGAGCCGTCGCGCCGGGTTCGATTGTGTCCATCTACGGTTCGGGGCTGGCGAATGATTACGTTGCCGGGGCGAACGGGCCATTGACACAGACATTGGGGAATGTAGCTGCGAGGATCGGAACGCGCTTGCTTCCGTTATTGTTTGTCTCGCCGGAGCAGGTCAACGCTTACTTACCGTCCGATCTGGCCGATGGCGAGCATACGCTGGCGGTGAGAAACGGATCGTTGCCGGAGATTGCCGGGAAAGTAACGGTGGTTCGAAACGCGCCGGGGGTTTTTGGCCAATTGATTGGGGAGCAGTTCATTGCGACGGCGCAGCGCCCGGACTGGTCGTTATCGGCACCGGACAAGCCGGCTAGGCGCAGAGAGCAGATTGTGCTGATGGGAACCGGGTTTGGCGCTTATCAGAGGGGAATTCTCGACGGCTTTCCGGCGTTGGAGAATCCGCCGAATCCGTTGCAGACAATGCCTCGAATCGTCGCGGGGGATGCCGAATACACGCCTGATTTTGCCGGGGCGGCACCGGGGCTTGTGGGCGTGACGTTGATTCGTTTCACGGTGCCGGCCGATTGGAATCCCGGCGTGGTGGAACTCCGAGTGCGTCAGGGCGATGTTGAGAGTAATAAAGTTCTGTTGCCGGTGGAATGACGATGATCAAGAAACTGATATCGCTGTTGGCCGTCTCGGCTGTGGCGGCGGCAGGCGCCCCGGCAGGCACCCCGGCAGGAATGATCGTTGGACCGTCGGAACCGATGGCATGGCGATTTGCTCACCCGGAAGCGCAGATTCTCGCGGGCGTCGATTTCCGCAAACTGGCGGAAACTGGCGACGGGCGGCAGATCCGGGAACAGTTTGTGGCGGCGCTAGGGGCTCCGATGCTGGCGCAGACCGAGCGGTTGCTGCTCTCTTCCGTCGAGGAGTCGAGCGGAAAGCGATCGGACGTGTTGATCCTGTCGGGCTCGTTTTCCCTGGCCCAATTGCGCAAGCTGGCAATGAGCGAGGGAGCGCGGATGATGCCGTATAAGGGCTTGGAGATCGCCGCACCGGCTGGCGCGGCGGCTGGAGACCCGCATCTGGCGTGGATAACCGGACCGGGCGGCGGAACGACGGTACTGATCGGCACACGGCCCGCCATACAGGCGGCCGCGGAGCGGAGCAAGGCACAGGTGGAGTCGTTGGCTTCGGTGAACCCGTTATTCGGCAGGGCGCGCGATTTGGGCAAACAGTATCCGGTTTGGGTCAGTTGTGAGACTGTGCCCAGAGGCTTTGGCCCGAAGACGCTCGACCGGTATGCCGAGGACGCGGCTGATGGTGAGATGGACGGTTTCGACGTCGGGATTCAAGTGGGGAAGACGGCTGGCTTGAACATGCGGATCTGGACAACGAGCGAGGCGACGGCGGAGGAAGTTTTGAAACTGTTGCAGGGGGCGGTGGGCGGCCCGGATCGATTTGTACTTTCGCCGTGGCTGTCGCAATTGCAGGGAGCGATTGAAGACAGCACGCTGCTTTTGGGAGCGCCAATGGAGGCGGGCACGGTAGCTGATCGCGTAGGGCCACTTTTGGCGGCATTTGCGCTGCCGGTCGATTTGAAGCCAGCGGTGTCGGCGCCCGATCCGGGTTTGGCTGTGCGGGCCAAAGTGGAGGTAAGCGTCTCGATGACCGGGATGCCTTCAGTGACTCAGGCAGCTTCCGCCGCGCCGGTATATCCCCCGGCTCCACCGCCGAAAAAGCTGTTCGTGCGAATCGAGGGGATGGACGACGGGGTGAGAGACATTCCGTATTCCGCCAAACCTTAGCGCATGCGCGGAGTGTCTTTGCGTACAACGGGCGGGTTATCGTATACTAAAGAGGTTCGCTCCCGCGAAGTGGTGGTTGTGTGTATGTTCATTGATATCCGAGAGTTGGAGCAAAAATCGATTCGGTTTGAGCAGGCTCTGCCAGTCGGCGTGATTCTGTTTGATTCTGAATTTGAGCAGCAGTCCCCATTGACAGCCTCGGGCACAGTGGAATTGCATGTTTCGACGGAAGAGCTTCGAGTGCGGGGCAAGTTGCAGGTTTCGTTGCGGATGGAATGTGACCGATGCACGGAGCCGTTTGATAAGAATATTGAAGAAGAGTTTGATCTGATCTATGTTCCGGCACCGGAGACCAGTCCCGGAGCGGAGGTTGCGATCGGGCCAAGCGACAGCCATGTGGGCTTTTACGAGGGTCCCGGGTTGGAATTGAACGACATTTTGCAAGAACAGGTGTTGCTGGCGCTTCCCCTGCAGCGGGTCTGCAGCGAGGATTGTCAGGGCATCTGCCCGATTTGTGGACAGAACCGGAACGAAACGGAATGTCACTGCCGGACGCAGCTCAGTGACGAACGCTGGTCTGCCCTCAAGAACCTGTAAGAACGAAATTTAATTAGCAAGGATCTACGATGCCAAATCCCAAACGACGCCATTCGCAACGCCGCACCTCAATGCGCCGCGCCCACGATCATCTGGTGAAGCCGAGCCAGTCGGAGTGCCCCAACTGCCACTCGCCGAAACTTCCGCACCGCGTTTGCCCGTCCTGCGGGTATTACAAGGGCCGCGCCGTAGTCGAAGTCGCAGCGGAGTAAAGGGTAGACCCACCCGGTGTCAACACCTTTGGTGACCATCGCTGTCGATGCGATGGGTGGCGATCACGCTCCGAAACCGGAGATAGAGGGGTCGCTGCGAGCGGTCCGCCATCTGCCGGTTGAAGTGATCCTGGTTGGCCGGGAGGAAGTTCTGCGCGCGGAATTGTCGGCGCATCATCCGGGCTGGGAAAAACTTCCGATCCGGTTGCACCACGCGAGCGAAGTGGTGACGATGGATGACGGCGCGGCGAAATCGCTGCGTTCGAAGAAAGACAGCTCGATCCGCGTGGCATGCCGGTTGATGCACGACGGCGTGGCGCAGGGGGTTGTTTCAGCGGGAAACACGGGCGCGGTAATGGCGACCTCGAAAACGGTGAACGGAATGGTTCGCGGTGTGGACCGTCCGGCGCTGGCTTCCGTATTTCCCACGGTGAAGGGCAAGCCGGCGGTAATGGTGGATGTTGGGGCGAATGTGGACGTGGATGCCCGCCTATTGGCCCAATTTGCGTTGATGGGTGAATTGTACTCGCGATTGATTTTTCACACCGAGAATCCGCGTGTGGGCCTCCTTTCGATTGGCGAAGAGGAGCATAAAGGCAACGAACTGACGAAAGCGGCGACGCCGCTGCTGAAAGCGCTGCCGATTAACTTCATTGGGAACGTCGAGGGACGGGACCTTTTTACGGGGCACGCCGATGTGATTGTGTGCGACGGGTTTGTCGGAAATGTGGCGTTAAAGGTGAGCGAGGGGCTCGTGGAAGTGGGAAAACATCTGCTTCAGGACGCGTTAAAGGCGTCAGTGAGCGGTAAAATCGGCTATTTATTGGCTAGAAATGCGTTTGCTGAGCTGAAAAAGCGCGTGGATTACTCCGAATACGGCGGAGCGCCGCTATTAGGTGTAAAGGGCTGCACGATTATTTGCCACGGCCGCTCGAACGCGAATGCGATCCGGAATGCGATTCGGGTAGCGGCGGAGTTCGCGCAATCCGATCTGAACCGGCGGCTGGAGGCGGGGCTGGCGTATGGGCGCGCGGGGCGGGAATGAGCGGGGTGTTGGGCGGGTAGGCGGCTGGTGATTGGGCTGGCGCATGGGCGCGCGCGGGGCGGGAATGAGTAGGGTGTTGGGCGGGTTGGCGGCTGGAGGCGGGGCTGGCGCATGGACGCGCGGGGCGGGAATGTATTGGCTGGGAATCGGGATTCGGCTACATTGGTGAGAGGTGAGAATGCTCCAATTCATCCTTTGCGGCCTGGTGTTGGCCGGTGGCGCCTTTGCGCAGCAGAATGCGGTACGGTTTACGCTCGAGGCGGAACTGTCGAAGGTCGCGCCGGGCAAGCCGGTGCGGTTGCGGCTTTCGGCGGAAATTGAGAAAGGCTGGCATCTTTATTCAGTTACGTCGCCGGTGACACCAACGGCGACGCGGGTGGTCGCCTTGCCGGACTCGGCGGTTACGATTACTCGGGTGCTGCAACAGAAGGTTGAGGCTAAGTTTGATCCTGCGGCGGGGGCTTCGACGGAGAGCTATGAGGGCACGGCGGTATTTCTCATTGATGCGGTGTTGAAGGGCGATGTGAAAGCCGGGCCGGTGGACGTGACTTTGCAGGTCCGGTCGAGCGCTTGTAATGACACGATTTGCCTGCCACCGCGGCGGAGGTTGGTAACTGCGTCGTTAATCGCCGATGGGGCCGCGCCGGACGCTGGCGCGGGGACGATTCCCGATGGGTTTGTTGAGGCGAAAGTGGGGGGGGCGGCACCAGTGGGGGCACCGGCGAGCGAGGGGCTGCTTGGCTTCCTTTTGGGCGCGTTTGGATGGGGACTGGCGGCGATTTTCACGCCGTGCGTGTTTCCGATGATTCCGTTCACGCTGTCCTATTTCCTGAATAGGGAGGGCGGTCTGCGGCAGGCGGCGGTGTTTTGTCTGGGGATCGTGGTGCTGTTTACGGTGATTGGGTTGGCTGCGTCGGCGTTGTTGGGCGCGGGCGGGGCACAGGCGCTTTCCTCGAATCCGTGGGTAAATGGGGGGATTGGGCTGGTGTTTTTTGCATTTGGTTTGAGTATGTTGGGGGCCTTTGAGATTACGATTCCGTCCGGTTTATTGACTAAGATGACCGCGGCTTCCGAGGGCGGCGGGTATGTGGGATCGCTGCTGATGGGCCTTACCTTTTCACTTACTTCGTTTGCGTGTGTAGGGCCGTTTATGGGGGCGTTGCTGGCGGCTTCCGTTACAGGTGACAAGTTACAGCCGGCGATGGGGATGGCGTCGTTCGCGGCGGGTTTGGCGAGCCCGTTTTTCTTTTTGGCGATGTTTCCTTCGTACTTGAAAAAGCTGCCTAAATCGGGCGGGTGGCTGGTGCGGGTGAAGGTGGTGATGGCGTTCTTTGTGTTGGCGATGATGGTGAAGTATTTGAGTAATGTCGACTTGGTTTTACATTGGGAACTGCTGACGCGGGAGAGGTTTTTGGCTTTGTGGGTGGTGTTGACGGCGATGCCGGGATTCTATTTGCTGGGCTGGCTTCGGTTTGAGGGGATAGGAAAAGACGAGTTGGTTTCGATTCCTCGTTTGTTGCTGGGGATGTTGATTTTGGCTTTTTCGTTCTTCCTGCTTGCGGGATTGTTTGGCGCGCCGTTGGGGGAGATTGACGCTTATGTGCCGTCGTCGGCGAAGGCGTCCGGCGTTGCGTTTGCGAAGAACGATTTGCCGGGGGCGCTGGCCCGGGCGAAGGCCGAGGGCAAGCATGTCTTTCTCAACTTTACGGGCTACACTTGCACGAACTGTAAGTTGATGAAGGCGAATATGTTTCCGCGGCCGGAGATTGCGGCGGAGATGAGTAAGTTCGTCTTAGTCGAGTTATATACCGATGGGGCGGACGCGGTGTCGGAAGCGAATTTGAAGTTACAGGAGGAAACGCATAAGACAGTGGCGATTCCTTATTATGTGATTTTGGATGGCGATGGAAAGACGTTGCGGGCGTTTCCGGGTTTGACACGCGATCCGCAGGAATTCCTACGATTCTTGGAGGGATAATCGAATGACACGGAGGCGCGACTTTTTGGGCCTCCTCGCTGTTTGGTGTGGGTAAGGACGGGCGTGCGCAATGAGGGCCTTCGGTTCTTGGAGGCGTCGGCAAGGAAGGAATCTCGAATGGATGAGGGGCGTGAGAGAGTGCCGGGTTCGCTTCTTGGAGTTTGAAGTTGGAAACGAGAATATCGCCGTCGCGGCGGTGGGAAGAGAGCGAAAACCTGCTCTTGGTTTTCCTCGCTTTCCACCGCCCGCCATTTCCACGGCCGGTCTTGCGGGCCGAATGCTCTTGCTACTACCAGCTACTTCGGCGCTGGGGAACTTAAGCCGGCTCTCCTACCCACATGAAACCGCGAAGAACCCTTTTTGGCGGGCGCACTGCGGTGGGGGCGACGGCGGGCGCGCGGGGCGTCAAGGGCGCGGAATGGGAGCGACAGAAGGCGCTGGAGTTGAAGCTGCGGGCAGTGCCGTATCCAATACGGATTGAATACTAGCCAAACATATTTGAACTTTTGAAACCATCGGCCGTCTGTCGGAAGATCTTGTTATCGAGACGAGAACAGGAGACGACGACCGATGGAACTTTTCACAAAGCTGTTTGGCAGCCTGCTTGTATTTGTATACCACTGCTTCGACCGTATCGTCATCTACGGATATTTGAGCGGGTTGTCGCGGCCTGCACAGGTGGTGTATTTTTTCGCAACGTGGTCGGGGTTCCGGTGGTGGACAAGGCGGTTTTGAGTAAACGGACCGCCGTGTATCGTGGCTGGGTCGAAGCGTTTTCCCGCAATCACAGTATCCCGATGGAGTGGGCGGGAAAAGGTGTGCGCAAGGAAGATTACGTCAGGCCGTTATTGCGCCGCATGGAGCAGGCATGCTGGTATGGGGTGTATTTCATCTTTCAAAGCATGGAACAGGGGCAACCTTTCGTTGCTCCGCGCCCAAGTTTCCCACCGAGGATCCCAATTACCGCATACTGCAACCGCGGCGGAGCCGCTTCACGCACTACAACTTCTACCTGCGGGACGAAACGCTGGGGCCGATGGTGATGCGCGTGGCGTCGTTCTTCCCTTTCCAGACTACCTACTATTTCAACGGCCACTCCTTCATCGAACAGGAATTGAACCGGAACAAAATCGGGTTCCGCAAGAATGACAATGTGTTCCTGGCCGTCGACGATACCGCCGCTTTGCAAGCGGACGCGGATCGACTGACCGGCGAGGGAATCGCCAAGCGCCTGGACTACTGGACGCTGGTGTTGGGGGCGAAGTTTTCCAAGCGGGAACGGGGCGAAATGAATCTGCACCGGTTCTACGCCGTCAACCAAATCGAGTACTGCCGTAATTTCATATTCAAGCGCCATTTCCCCGTCCACCGCATCTTCGAACGCCCCTGCGAGATTGGCCTGTGGCGTTTAACCGCGCACAAGATCAGCGAGATATTCGGCGTCCGCGTCACCAAAAAGCTGAAGGGGAAACTCAACACCACGCTGGAGCAGATCGAGCACGGACATCACATCTTCCGCGCCTACTTCCAGCATGCCTTCGTCAAGCAGTACGAGAAGTTCTCCACCTTCCTTCGCAATGAGATTTGCTCCAATAATCTGTCCGATTTCAGACTCAAGGAGGGCTTGGAACATCTGGCCGCCGCGCGGACGCGCTTCCTGGCCATCACCGATCGCTTCGCCACGTTCCAGGCGCAGGCCTTGAACGTCCACGTCGAGTTCCCGCTCTTGCAACGTCTGGCGCTGCCGATCACGGTGGGAACCGCAACGTTCCCCGGCATCAAGATCCACGACACGCGCATGATCCGGCTCATGGAGGTTCTGCTGCACGGCGGCACCACCATCGGCGGCTGGACGGCCAAGCAGATCCACGACGCCGTCCTGACCGCCTTTCAACTCTCCGCCACGCGTTACGAATTGAATCAACTCCGCTACGACCTGCGCAAAATGAAGGCGCATGGCCTGATCGAACGGGACGGCAAACGCTACGCCTATCGGCTGACCGGCAAGGGAACCAAGGTCGCCCTCACCTTTGTGCTGTTCCACCAGCGTTTATGCGGCCCCCTGGCAAACAGTCTCTTTCATCACCAACCCAACAGCGACGCCCGGCCGAACAGCAAGCTGGAAGCCGCGTCTCACAAAGCTGACGCACCCATTCGTAACATCATCCAACTACTGGAGGCCGCTTGAGATTTGTTGAAGTATTTCTGTTTACGATTGAAGATGTAAGCTCGACTTTATCCAATTTCGGGAGGGCGTCAAGGGGAGGGGTGACGCTGAGCAAATGCACGAACGGAAGTTAGGCTAAGCAAAAGAAGCTGGACAAATAACCGAAGGCAAGTTAGGCTAAAACAGACTTTTCACGGAATGTTTTATGCTTACCTTGCCTTCAGCGTTTACACCGATCATCGTAGCATTCGCCCCGCTGTTTTTCAATGGTGTTTGGCGCAGTACCCAGATCCTGTTGATAGGAGCCATTCTGGCTTC
>CAMDKT010000051.1 GCA_945900935.1 Candidatus Sulfopaludibacter sp. SbA3
CGGCCAGATCAACGACCGCCACCGTGCCAACAACCCGCACACAAACGCGTCCATCAAACTGATCATCGACGCCGGCGGCCCCGGCGGCCCCATGGTCGATCATCTTCGCCTCGTCGCCCCGGACTACGTTGCCATCACGCCCGTCATGATCACCGCCGGCTCCGGTGAAACAAATCTCTCCGGCGGCTTCTCCGGCATCCCGCGCCGCGCCCTCGTCACCCGGCTCATCCAGATGGTCGCCAACGGCTGCCTCCACTGTCCCGCGTCGCTGCCCGGATTAAACGCATGGCAAGCGGAAATGCTCAGCCTCTCCGGCTGCGGCACCCAAAGCACCAAAACCGGTGACCACGACGACCTCACCATGGCCGCCGCGCTCGCCGCCTGGGCCGCCGTCGGCGACGCTCGGGAACTCGCCCCAGGCGCAACGCACTCCAAACAGAGCCCTTCGAAGTACATCGGCTTTGTCGACAAACCGCTTTTCTAAAACAAACGCGCCGATCCGTTACCGAGCCGTGACCGCCAGGGAGCGGACTTCCCTCCGCGATGCCGATCTTGGGACCACCCATCGTCAGCCAATCCGGAATTGATCTTTGCCTCGAAAATACTCTCCGAGGCAACCGCAAACCCGATCTTGGGAAACCATCGTCGGCAATCCGGAAATGCTCTTTCTCAACTGAATACAAAAACGCCCACGGCCCCCGCTTGCCTACCCGAAGTGTCTTCAAATTCGGGTAGGCGGGGACTAGCGGCCTGTTCGCAGCGCCAACCCCTATTTTCATTCCCCGGGGTGGCCCCGCCCGCCCAATTGAATATCCATAAGGAGCACGCGCACCGCTCACCCACCCGAAGTGTCTTCAAATTTCGGGTAGGCTGAGCGAAGGCGCCGAATCACCCATCGCCCCCGTATTTTCATTCACTCGGGCTCCCTGCCCAACCTACCAGGGCGTGCATATTCACAACGAAGCCGTCGAGCCGGAAAAACTCATCAGCCATCTGAAAAACGCCCAACTTACCGTCGACGAGCAACGCCAACAGCTCAACCTGATCGACCAGCTAAACCGCCGCTACATGGAGCGCGTCGGCGACCAGCCCCAACTCGAAGGCGCAGTGCAATCGATGGAGTCCGCGTTCCGTCTCCAGACCGAATCGGCCGGGCTATTCGACATCCGTAAGGAGCCCGAACACGTCCGCCGCCGCTATGACATTTCCGACTTCGGCCGCGGCTGTCTCATGTCGTTGCGACTAGTCGAGAGCGGCGTCCGCATGGTGCAAATCTATTTCGGCAACTTCCAGCCCTGGGACCACCACGACGACATCCGCATCCACGCCAAACTCGCCCGCCAGTCCGACGGCCCCATCGCCGCTCTCGTCGACGATCTCAAAGCCCGCGGCCTCTTCGATGAGACGTTAATCGTGATAACAGGAGAATTCGGCCGCACCCCGATGATCCAAAACTCCGGCCTCGAAAAGCTCGGCTGCGGCCGCGACCATAACCCGCCCGCGTTCACGGCGCTCCTCGCCGGCGGCGGCATCAAAGGCGGCATCGCCTACGGAGCCACCGACGATTTCGGCTTCAAAGCCGTCGAAAACAAAGTCCACGTCCACGACCTCCACGCCACCATCCTCCATCAACTCGGCTTCGACCACACCAAGCTCACCTTCCGCCACGCCGGCCGCGACTTCCGGCTTACCGATGTTCATGGCGAGGTTGTGAAGACGATTATTGCCTGATCCAATCCCAAGTCGGGTGCCCTCGCGCCACAGCGAGGCAGTCTCCCGGAACAAACGCACCGCGCTCGAGCGGCAGCTACAAATCCCCCCGAATTCTCCGTCGCCGGCATCCGCAAGTGGAGCACCCCAATCTCCGCGCACTGGAACAGCCTCGGCCAGACCGCCCGCTACGACGCCCGGAACAGCCAGATCAACTCCGTCTTCCTGGAGCCGTTACCCGCCCGCGGCCCCCGTCGCGTCCAGTTCGCCATGCGGCTGACGCTTTGCTGCGCCGCCTCAAGCCGCGAATTGCAGAATTTCGACTTCGACGCCCTTCCCAACCGCAATCTCCGCCCGCTCCAATACATTGGAAGTGATCTGCTCGGAAAGATAATATTCGCCACTGCTATCGCAAATCTCGGCCGGAACTCCTTTCAGAATCACAGTTGTCTCTTCACGCTGAAGAGTCACGGTCACCTTGCCCGCGTGAGTTTCACCTTGCCTGCAGATGGCGCACTTCATGAGAATCTCCTCGTGCGGAAATCGGGTTGCCAAACGGCTGAATCTGGTTCATAAGCAGTAATCACATGGCACGTTTCTGTGGCCGGAAAACCCCAACAATAGCCGACTCTCGAACGGCTTGTCTTCAGGATATTCCATCATCGTCTCGCCGGTGCGTAGCACCGCGATTACGTCCTCGTTGCCGATCTTCCACTGGAACATTCGCCTGATGGCGTGTTGATCGTACAATCGGTTTCTGTTCATACCTCCGAATGCGCCGCATCCACGCCGGTTCTTGCGGATGTGGGTGAAGCTTCACGGCCTCTATAGTACCGGCACCGGCAGCCGATACCGGTAGTTACGATACGGGTCCCGCCCCCCGCGGCAACCATCCAACATGTGCCGCCGCCCCCACGCCCTGACAAGCCAAACCACTTGCCCCATAAACCACTTACAATAGGAACTCGCGAACACTATGAAGCCGGGCACGAAGCGACAGGCGCCTTCCGCTGAAACTGGACTGGCCGCCGCCAACCAAAATCCCGAACAGCTCGCCCGCGACGGAATCGACGCAAAACTCCTCGAAGCCGGATGGTCCGTCCAAGCCAAGTCCGCCCTGAACTTCGCCGCCGCCCCCGGCATCGCCGTCCGCGAATACCAAACCGATCAGGGCCCAGCCGATTACGTCCTATTCGTCAACAAACAAGCCGTCGGAGTCATCGAAGCCAAGCCCCAGGACTGGGGCCACAAAATCACCACCGTCGAAGAGCAATCCGCCGGCTACGCCGCCGCCAAACTCAAATGGGTTAATAACAACCAGCCCCTCCCGTTCATCTATGAAAGCACCGGCGTCATCACCCGCTTCACCGATCGCCGCGACCCCAAGCCCCGCTCCCGCGAACTCTTCACCTTCCACCGTCCCGAAACTATGGCCGCTTGGCTCGCCGCGCCCCACTCCCTCCGCGCCCG
The DNA here is from genome assembly GCA_945900935.1 of Candidatus Sulfopaludibacter sp. SbA3. GTDB lineage: Bacteria > Acidobacteriota > Terriglobia > Bryobacterales > Bryobacteraceae. The sequence continues at coordinate 3,181 of CAMDKT010000051.1, forward strand.
CCTCCACGGCATTCCCGCCCTCAACCCCGCCGGCCTCCGTGCCTGCCAAATCACAGCCATCCAAAACCTCGAACACTCCTTCCAGGCCGATCGCCCCCGCGCCCTCATCCAAATGGCCACCGGCTCCGGCAAAACCTTCACCGCCATCACCTCCGTCTACCGCCTCCTCAAGCACGCCGATGCCAAACGCATCCTCTTCCTCGTCGACACCAGAAACCTCGGCGAGCAGGCCGAGCAGGAGTTCATGTCCTACCTGCCCAACGACGATAACCGCAAATTCACCGAACTCTACAACGTCCAGCGCCTCAAATCTCCCTTCATCGCCGCCAGCAGCCAGGTCTGCATCAGCACCATCCAGCGCATGTACTCCATCCTCAAGGATGAACCTCTCGACGAAAGCGCCGAAGAAGACAACCCCGCCGAACGCCTCGTCCGCCCCAAGGAACCCCTGCCCGTCGTCTACAACAAAAAAGTCCCGCCGGAATTCTTTGATTTCGTCATCATCGACGAATGCCATCGTTCCATCTACAACCTCTGGCGCCAAGTCATCGAGTACTTTGATGCCTCTCTAATCGGCCTCACCGCCACCCCGGACAACCGCACCTACGGTTTCTTCCGCAAGAACGTCGTCAGCGAATACGGCCACGAACTCGCCGTTGCCGACGGTGTCAACGTCGGCAACGAAGTCTATACCATCCAAACCGAAATCACGCAAAAAGGCGCCATCGTCCGGGCCGAACAGCAGGTCGAAAAGCGCGAGCGCCTCACCCGCAAAAAACGCTGGGAGCGCCAGGACGAGGACGAACACTTCGCCGCCCCCCAACTCGATCGCGCCGTTGTCATCCCGGACCAGATCCGCACCATCATCCGCGCCTTCCACGACAAACTGCCGGAGATCTTCCCCGGCCGCGAAGAAGTGCCAAAGACGCTCGTCTTCGCCAAAACCGACAGCCACGCCGACGACATCATCCAAATCGTCCGCGAAGAGTTCGCCGAAGGCAACGACTTCTGCAAGAAGATCACCTGCCAGTCCATTGAGGACCCCAAATCTGTCCTCGCCCTGTTCCGCAACAGCTTTAACCCGCGCATCGCCGTCACTGTGGACATGATCGCCACCGGCACCGACGTCAAGCCCCTGGAATGTCTCCTCTTCATGCGCGACGTCCGCAGCGCCAACTACTTTGAACAAATGAAGGGGCGCGGCACCCGCACGCTCGACGCGGACAATCTCAAAAAGGTGACCCCTTCGGCGACATCAGCCAAGACGCACTACGTCATTGTCGATGCCGTCGGCGTCACCAGGTCGCTAAAGACCGCCAGCCCGCCGCTCATCACCAAACCGACGGTATCGCTCAAGGATCTCGCCACCGGCGTGATGATGGGGGTGCGCGATGAGGATACGGTCAGTTCCCTCGCCGGTCGCCTCTCCCGGCTCGATAAACAGTTGGACGAAAGCGAACAGCAGCGCGTCCAGCAGGCTGCCGGAGGCGTAAAGCTCTCTGAGATCGTCCACCAACTGATTGACTCGATCGACGCCGACCGTATTGAGAAAGAAGCCCTCAAAGCTGCCAACGGCGCTGAGCCAACGGAGTCTCAACTCGATCAGGCCCGCGACCAACTCGTCGGCCGCGCCGCCAACGTCTTCACCGGCCACCTCATCAATCTGCTCGATACCATCCGCCGCGAAAAAGAGCAGACCATCGATCACGAGAACCTCGACAAACTGATGGAGACCGGCTGGAGCGGCGACGCCAAGGAGAACGCCGAAGAGATGGCCAAGGACTTCGCCGCCTACCTCGAAGAAAACCGCGACCAGATTGAAGCGCTAACAATCTTTTACAGCCAACCCGCCCGCCGTTCCCAAGTAACCTACACCATGATTAAAGCCGTACTCGACGCCCTGAAGTCCGACCGGCCCAAGCTCGCGCCAATACGCGTCTGGCGCGCCTATGCGCTTCTCGATGAATACAAAGGGGCCGACCCGGCTAACGAACTCACGGCGCTTGTTGCCCTCATCCGCCGCCTCTGCGGGATAGACGAAAAACTCGCGCCCTACGCGAGACCGTTCGCCGCAATTTTCAATCTTGGATTCTGAAGCGCCACAGCGGCGCGGGTGAGAAGTTCACCGGTGAACAGCTTAACTGGCTGCACATGGTCCGCGATCATATTGCGACGTCTATTCACCTCGACCGCGATGATCTCGACATGGCGCCATTTGATGCAAAGGGCGGTCTGGGGAAGATGCACCAACTCTTCGGCGTGGGGATGGATGATGTTATCAACGAGTTGAATGAGGCGTTGGCGGCGTGAGCGCGCCTCTGCCCATCAATTGGGAGACATGGCCGCTCTCTGATGTCGGTGAATGGTCAGGGGGCGGAACGCCGCTCTCCTCAAACCCAGAGTTCTGGATTGGAGCCATTCCTTGGGTTTCTCCCAAGGATATGAAGGTGAACAACATTTCTTCGACGCAAGATCAAATCACTCTTGAAGCTGTTCGAAGTTCCGCCGCGAAACTGATCTCACCAAAGGCGGTGCTACTCGTTACGCGCTCCGGGATTCTCGCACATTCATTTCCGGTCGCTACAACAAGCGTTGAAGTCACTATCAACCAGGACCTGAAGGCCATTACTCCCGTCGAGGTGGTTGACCATGAATACCTTGCTTGGGTGCTTCGGAGCCTCGAACGACAAGTTCTGAGCACGTGTTCCAAGCATGGAACGACAGTTCACAGCATTGAAATGCCGGCACTAAAGGCCCTCCCCGTACCCATTCCGCCGCCGGCAGAGCAACTGCGCATCGTCGCCAAGATCGAAGAACTATTCTCCGAACTCGACAAGGGCGTCGAAAGCCTGACAACCGCGCGCGAGCAGCTCAAAGTCTATCGCCAAGCCGTCCTCAAGCACGCCTTCGAAGGCAAGCTCACCGCCGAATGGCGGGAACAAAACTTCGATATACGCCAAAGGGCTGAAGACCGGCTATCGCGAATCCGGGGCGACCGGCAATGGTATTTCGCCAAAGCGCTCCGTGCTTGGCAAGCCGAGCTCGAATTCTGGGGACTTAGTGGCCAGATTGGTCCAAAACCTCGCAAGCCGAGCCAACTGCCTGATCAACCCGAACTTCACGCCTCGGAACTGGACGCCGGTTCACTGATTCCCTCTGATTGGATCTGGGTGCGACTCGGCGAACTTTTTTCGAATTCTCCGCAAAACGGCCTCTATAAGTCAGCTACTTCGTATGGAACGGGCACCGCGATTATTCGGATTGATAGCTTCTACGACGGAGCCATGGCTAAAGGTGTGGAGCTAAAACGACTAGAACTTCTTCCCGATGAAGTCAAGACATTCCAATTGAAAAACGGTGATCTACTGGTCAACAGAGTCAACAGCATTGAGTTTCTTGGGAAGTGTCTCCTAGTGACGGGCTTGTCGGAAGCCACAGTATTCGAGAGCAATATCATGAGATGTTCGTTTGCCGAAACACATATCGATCTGAGATATCTCACGACTTACCTCGCCAGCCATGATGGTAGAAGAAGGCTGTGTCGAAATGCTAAACATGCCGTGAATCAGGCAAGCATCAATCAATCAGATGTTGCCGTAACTCCTGTGCCACTTGCGCATTTAGAGGAACAGAGGCAAGTTATTGGTGTTCTCGACCAATTGCTATCCATTATCGACCGAATGAGTCTAGAACTTGAGTCGCAATTGGCGCGAGCCGCCACTCTCCGCCAATCCATCCTGAAAAAAGCCTTCTCCGGCCAACTAGTCGCCCAAGACCCCAACGACGAACCCGCGTCCATTCTCCTAGAGCGCATCAAAGCTGAAAAAAAACAACACCTCGAAAAAGCGCGAAAAACCAATAAGGCAAAGACCCAAGGACCAGCAGCATGACCAGCGCACCCATCGTCTCCAAAGTCTGGAGCTTCTGCAACACCCTCCGCGACGACGGCGTCGGCTACGGTGACTACCTCGAGCAACTCACCTATCTCATCTTCCTGAAAATGGCCGATGAATACGCCAAACCGCCCTACAACCGCGACGTCGGCATCCCCGCCAAATACACCTGGCCCAGCCTGAAAGCAAAACGCGGCGCGGAACTCGAAGGCCACTACATCGAACTCCTCCGCGAACTCGGCAAACGCAAAGACGTCCTCGGCCAGATCTTCACCAAATCCCAAAACAAAATTCAGGACCCCGCCAAACTCTACCGCCTCATCGACATGATCGATGAAGTGCAGTGGATCAGCATGGACGCCGACGTTAAGGGCGACATCTACGAAGGCCTGCTGGAGAAAAACGCCGAAGACACCAAGTCCCGCGCCGGGCAGTACTTCACCCCCCGCGCCCTCATCCGCGCCATGGTCGAATGCCTCCGCCCCGAACCCGGCAAGACCATTGCCGACCCTGCCTGCGGCACCGGCGGCTTCTTCCTCGCCGCCTACGACTTCCTCACCAATCCCGCCAATTACTCGCTCGACAAGGCACAAAAAGCGCAACTCAAATACAAAACGTTCCAAGGCAACGAAATCGTCGCCGGCACCCGCCGCCTCTGCCTCATGAACATGTTCCTGCACAACATCGGCGAGATCGATGGCGATGTCATGATCTCCCCGAACGATGCCCTCGTCGCCGCCAGCCCCCAGAGCTTCGATTACGTCCTCGCCAATCCGCCCTTCGGTAAGAAAAGCTCCATGAGCTTCACCAACGACGAAGGCGAAGAAGAAACCGACGACCTCACCTACAACCGCCAGGACTTCTGGGCCACCACGTCCAACAAACAACTCAACTTCGTCCAGCACATCCGCACCATGCTCAAGACCACCGGCCGCGCCGCCGTCGTCGTGCCGGACAACGTTCTCTTCGAAGGCGGCGCCGGCGAAACCGTCCGCCAGAACCTCCTCAAAACCACCGACCTCCACACCATCCTCCGCCTCCCCACCGGCATCTTCTACGCCCAAGGCGTCAAGGCGAATGTCATCTTCTTCGATAACCGCGAAGCCGGCAAGCACCCCTGGACCAAGGAAGTCTGGTACTACGACTACCGGACGAATATCCATCACACCCTGAAAAAGAAGCCGCTTCGCTTCGAAAACCTCACCGGGTTCGTCGAATGCTACAGCCCCGCGAACCGCCACAAACGCAAGCCGGAGTGGGACGCCGAAAAGAACCCCGACGGCCGCTGGCGCAAGTACACATACGAAGAACTCGCCGCGCGCGACAAAACCAGTCTCGATGTCTTCTGGCTCAAAGACAAAAGCCTCACCGACCTCGACAACTTGCCGGAACCGGACCAGTTGGCCGAGGAGATCATCGAAAACCTCGAAGCGGGCCTGAACAGCTTTCGGGCGGTGCTGGCAAGCCTGAACAACAAACCGTAACGGTGCGGGCATGATGCCAGCCTCGCCGCATTAAGTTGGTGACTGGTTCCAAAAACCGTTCTGCAAATCTCTACCGGCTGTACACTCTTAAGGAAATGGAAAACGGCAAGCAGCGATTAGTGGCCGAAGCAATTGGATTCAAGAAGGCCTGGATACTCGCGGCAATATGGCTGGGCCGAGGGGTTGAACTAAGCTCAGACGACTTGATGGTGCCGGATTATCAAAAATGGCCGCGTAGAAACCTTCAGCGCGAAGTGCCGCTTTTGCGAGACGATTTCTCTGAACTTTGGTGTCAAATTGTCGAACAGCCGGACGCGAAAAAAATCCAAAGCGCGGCCAAATGGATGGCGGCGCAGCTTGATCAATGGCGACAATCGGGTGGGGGAATTGCCACGCTTTGCACCGCGCGAGATTTCGAGTTCGAATTTGGCCTACTGGCAGTTCGATCCGCAATCGAGGTGCCTCCGTATTCTGAACTGCTGATGCAAGGACTGCACTCCGTTGCAGTGCGGCACCCCGAATACATGCTTGCTCGGGACCTCGAATTTCTCTACTCTCTCTTTCTTCATTGCGAATCATCACTTGAGGATGTGAATTGGCGGGCTATGCCATCCTGGGCAGGTAGTGCAAGTGAGAACAGTCAGGCGCTTGCGCGCGCGGTCATGCAGGCGTGTTTCAACCTCTTGGAGTCATTCATCAGCGGCATCGCGCGAGGGTATCAGTTGGAAAATTCAGAGGTGCCGGCGGAGATCGTGAAGAAGCTGACAGACCAAACCAAGAGTCTGAAGCAGCGAATCGTTCTCGTCCCCGAGTTGATAACGGGAGTACGATGCGGACTTGACCCGAACTCCCCGCCATTGAGCCGCCTTTTTGTCATCAAACTCAGTCGCGACAGCTTCGTTCATTGCGAGCCCGGCCAACAAGTATCACCCAAGACCGGCCTTGTAAAGGAGACTCTGTTTCACGATGTATCAAAAGCGCTTGTCGACGAGACAGTTAGCCTGACTTCTAGTGTTATCTGCCACATATGGAGAGCTGTATTTGTGGTCGATGGACCTCGTTGGCTTCCGGATCTTACCGTAATCGCGCGAAAGCCCGCGGAGGAACCGCAGAAACCATCGAAATCCTCGAAGCCGAGCTGAACAACTTCCGGAATATCTTATCGAGCTTGACCAAAGGCTCCTGACGGTGCCGCATCGATGCGATCAAGCGCGTAAGTTCCCTGGAAGCGTAAAGGCCCCCATCCATCCAGGAACTCCCGCACCATCCCGCCGCGGCCGAGTCCGTTCTGCGCAAGTTCCTCAAGAATTGTTATGCCGCGTTATTCGCATCGCGCCAGTCCAAGTCCTGCTTCGGCCGCCCCGCCACAGCAGATTCATACAAATAGACGTATATTGGTACAGTGGAGAATCTGGAACGAATCAACCCCCTCCGATAGGTCGGTTCATGCCGCCGCGATCTAAATTCCCGCTCCCGGTGAAGTCGGAAATTGCTCAAGCCCGTTACACAGCGCAGCTCGGAGAAACCGGCCCAACGGCAAAACCGCCGAAGGGATTTAACGCTGGCCGCGTCCTCGAAATTGTCGCGCCGTTTGACGGCGACACATGGCGCGCTGTCTACACGGTGCGGTTTGAAACCGCTCTCTACGTTCTCCACGCTTTCCAGAAAAAATCAAAATCCGGTATCGCGACGCCACAGAGGGAACTCGATCTCATCCGCCGACGGCTCGCCGAGGCGCAACGCGACCATAAACAGAGGCAGAACTGACAATGGCAACCAAGGCACAAAAGAAAACAACCGCTCCAGTGAAAATCACCGAAAGCTCCGGCAACGTATTCGCCGGCCTCGGCCTACCCAATCCCGAACAGGAATTGATGAAGGCCCGGTTGACGCTGGCGATCTACCGCATAGTCCAAGAACGCGCCTTGACGCAGGCGCAAGCCGCCGCGGTCCTTGGAATCCGGCAGCCCCACGTATCCCTGCTCATGCGCAACCGCGCCGGCAGTTTCTCCGTCGGCCGCCTAATGGAATTCCTCACCGCCCTCGGGCAAGACGTCCCGATAAACATTCGGACCGCCCAAACGGAACACGGCGAAATGTCGGTTTTGATCGGGTGATGGATCAGAAAGACAACACCAAATCGAATTCTCACATGGAACCGCCTCTCCAGAAACTTCTCTTCGGATGACCCGGGAAGCCCGGTGTTGAATGCTGATTTGTGGCGGGAGAAAGGGCAGTTGGGCGTGGTAGGGGCAGTAAGTGAGTATGGGTTAGGCTCGAACGCGCACACTTCCACTGTGCGGCGGCCAAAGAGTATTCGGACCGGCGCAGTGCGTATTAGTGATTGCCAGAATCTTCCTTCCCGAAGGCTCGCCTATGCGTTGGAAGTGACCGGAAGCAATTGTAGTCCGAGGGCAGGGGCCTTTCGCTGGAGGTCTTTGATCTTCCGTTGGCGATTCTAACCCATCCCTGGCCTCGCTGCGAAACATCGCCTTCGTTCCCCGGCCCCACGATCTGAGCGCATTTGAACGAACGCCGCGCGGCGTTTCAGCATGCCGGTCCGCTTCAAGGCCAGCAGATCAATCGGCCGGTGATCGGCCGGATCGGGGATTCGGCCCAGGCTATCAGGAAGCGTTCACGATATTGCTGCCAGCGCTGCTGCGGCAGTTTGATCACCACGACAGCCATCGCCGGGTACGACCTCAGGGCGCGAGAGGCGGATTCACCGAAAAGTTGGTCCTGAGTAAGCAGACAATCGAAACCACCCGCCACGGCCGCCGCGACCAGATCGCCGTTCGACAACGCCTTCCATCCGCGGCTCGCGGCCGTGGCGGAGGAAATACCAAAATCCGCCAAAACGGCCACCAAATGCACATCCATATTGGCATCAAGCAGCCACATGGAATGACTCAGCGAGTTCGGAGGCTACCTTCAGGACTTCCGGCAACGCCTCGTGTGGGAACGCGTGATCGAATGACTCGTCGATATCGGCTAGGGACATTCCACTCGCGAGGCACTCAAGAATCAGGGAAACTGACAGGCGCGCACCGCGGATCGCCAGCTTCCCGCCCAACATCTGCGGGTCCGCCACAATCCACTGGTAATCCTTGTAAGGCGCTGGCTGCCACTCTGACATTGCTGTTCCCCATTATAGGGCAGGATCGCGAAGTTCACGCTCGACTTGAGGAACCGCGCTCCCGCCCCGCCGGCCAATGGGAGCGCATGGTCCACGTCGCAGACCGCCACGCTGTTGGTTGAAGGACGGCTTGAGCGGCGCGAGTTTGAGACTGCGGAACAGGATGTTTCCCTCCGTGAAAGCCTCGACCGCCGAGGAATTCACACCCACGCCAACCTTGGGATTACCGTCGGAGAACGTAGAGAGGCCCCGGGCAGTGGATCGCCACTTCCTGAATCCAATCCCGGAGCGGCTTCTCCTCCTGCACTGTTTCCCGGAACTTAAACTGAGTCTCCGTGCCGGTGCCAACGAGCTTCATCACCTGCTGATCGCAGATCGCGACCGCATCGATGGCCGCTTGCACATCGAAGAACGTCTCCGCGAGGTCCAACTGCTGCGTGGTCGCGCCGGAGCCAAGACGCAAGCCGCGCGTCCGGAACAGCATGTTGATTGCGATCCACACGGGGTTGGTGAGTGGCGGGCCGTGCACCCGCACGCCCGTCTAGCCTTCAATTGGACATTCGCGAGAGGATCGGGCAACGCGACAGCACCGAGGCCGCGCACTCCAAAGAGGCCCGTCCACGGGTCGATGAACTGTGTGACAACTACGTGATCGACGAGTCTGTTGTTGACCCTCCACCTTGCGTCATTGCGGTGATCGACGGTGCCCTGACATCGGGGTCGCACTGCAAGGCTGCTCTGCGGCTGCTGTGCCGCCATTTCCTTCCGCAATGATTTACGGAATCCTCGTGGCGCGACGCGTGCCACTTCCCGGAGGTAGTATCGATTTCTGACGTTCACGCTGACTTTACATGTGTAACGAGAATCGTTCACATTATTTTGAAAACTATATTTCACTTATTTTCAATAATATAAGAAAACTGTCAGCACATTTCCTTGCAATCGCTCTCCTAGAATAAGAATAGGATCGAAGGCTCCGGCCCCTCCCCTCACCGGGAGGTATCACCGGGGCCGTTTCCATTTCAAAAGGAGAAACCCATGTCCAAAGAGGAAAAAGCAAAAGTAGCCCGCGAAAACGGATCTAAAAGCCAGGGTCCAACGTCCACAACGGGAAAAGCCAAATCCGCCCGAAATGGCATCAGAACCGGCGAATTCGCCCAAAAACTCGCCGCCTTCGTCCCCCCGGATTCCGCCGTCCTCTGCAACGAAGATCGCCAAAAATACTTCATCCTCGTCGATCAGCTCATCCAGATATACGCCCCCATTAACCAGGAGTCCATGAATCTCGTCCGCCAAATCGCCATCGCCCGCTGGCAGATCGAGCGCCTCCACACCGCCACTACCAACGTCTGGAACTTCGCCCTCCTCACCGCCGCCGGCGAACCCTTCACCGTCGTCGAAGAGATGGAAGACGCCCAAGCCGCCGCCCGCGCCGCCGAAGCTTTATTTTCCGGCCCTCTGCCGTCGAACGCATGAGCCGCCAGATCGACCGCCCCCCGATTCAGATCGTGTCGGGCAAGCTGCTTCTCCAGAATTTCGGCGCGCGGATTGGCACTGGCCTTCCACGCGTTGAGCAACTCCCTGCGCGCCGCCGTCGATCCAGGCTCGGCAAGGACACGCGCAAAGGCGGCCTCCCCAGCCCGCTGGCCGGTCTTCACATAATAGGCTTCCAGCGACTCCGCGTTGCGGCGTTCGGGCTCTTCATTTGCCGCGGCACGTGCCGGGTCTGCGGGAGTGTCAAGCGCATCGAGGAAGAACTGTGCAAGCGCAGTGCCGCGCAGCGGGCTCGCCGTCTCCGGGGCGGCCGCTGCTTCCACGAACGGCTTATCGCGTACAAGCTCGACGCGTGACTCGCTCCAGCCATAGACCATGATCTCATCGGCCTCCCGCACAACTTCCAGTTCGCCCTCGCACGGGCTCTGCGCGATGACGAATACCTCTTCGCCGGGCATCACCAGATGGCGGCTGCCCCAAGGTTCAAGCACGACAGTCAGCGGGCGCAAGCCCTCGTTGCGGAGCGGCAGTACCTGACGATGATCTTTCGACACATTGACTCCGATGGACCACGGGCTAAATGAGCATATGATCCCGGGCGTGAATTGTCAAAACCCTCACGGGATCTCGAAACGAAATCGCCGCGCCGGAATCCGCAGCCAAGCCAAGCTTCGCTTTCGCTACCACAGGGCCTGGCCGCGCTTGTTTTTCCACCTTTGCCCGAAGGCATAAGGTGAGGCACGCCATGCGGAAGAAATGACGCGCTCCCGGCAGCGCCGTAACGCTGCCGGCTCTCGCCTTACGGCAACGATCTGCCGCCCCTCATCCCGGAGACACCGGAACCCGATATTGTTGTTCCTGTCCGCGGGCTCATTGTGGTTGCGATAAGCCCCGCGCAGGTTCGTTGTATTGTTCCAATACGAGCCCCCGCGCACGTTTGTACGGCGTGCCCAGCTGGAACGCGGTCCCGCCCAGCATCCGTTCGCGTAACACCCAGGTGTCGCCAAACGCCGCATGGCCGATCCACGCCCGCACTCTCTCTGTTACTTGTCCAAATGTCAATTCTCCTCGTTCATGAGCCCTTCCCATCCACCGCAATCGCCGCCCGAATCGAGTAACATTCCCCCGTATCAGCCGCGTCCTCCCAGGGAATAACTGCCAGCCTAGAAAAGTCACGCCGTCCGCGCACCGGTAGACACGGCTCTTGCCCGCGTGCATCTCCAGCCGCAGCCCCGCCAACGTATCCGTCAGCCGCGCCCGCATCTCTCCCAGCCGCGCCTTCGAATCGTCGAACAACACAAAATCGTCCACATATCGGGCATACAATCGCGGCCGTAACTCCCGGTCCGCCATCTGGTCCATCCCATTCAAATACACGTTCGCGAAAAACTGCGATGTCTGGTTCCCCAGCGGCAACCCTCGCCGCCGTGCATAGGGCGTAAACAGGTCATCCCCTTCGAAGTACCGGACATACTCTTCCTGCGGCCCGCTTGCCCCCACAATCCGCGCCGCCAAATCCAATGTCGGCCGGCATTGGATCACCCGCTCCAACTGTTCCAATAGGATCGCATGGTCAATCGTCGCGAAATACTTCCGCACGTCGCATTTCAGTACATAGGGAAACCGCGCCGCGCCCGCCCGCGCTACGTCCAAAGCCGCATGGCTCCCCATCCCCTTTCGGCACGCGAACGAATGCCGCGAAAACCGCGGTTCGAACACCGGTTCCAGCACCCGCGTCAATGCATGATGTACCACCCGGTCACGAAACGGCGCAGCCGAAATCAATCGCGGCTTCGGATCCACAATCGCAAAGGTCCGGTACGGCCCGGGCGTATAGCTCCCGTCGCGCAACTCTCGCCGCAACCGCAGCAACTCGCCCTCCGTCTCCATCAAAAACCAAGCCACATCCGGCCGATTTTTCTTCCCCGCCGCCGCCGCCTCCGCCGCGCCCAACAAATTGGCGAAACTCGACACTTCCTCCCACAAATTTCCCGCCCGCTTCATGCCCGCCCCGGCTGCGTTTTCCGCCAGCCCCCCACCATCCGTCCTATCTCATCCAACTTCTCCGCGCTGAACCCGTAACTGTCAATGGACATCAGCCGCAAATCCTTCGCCAGCCGCAACAAATACCGCGTGCTATTCACCTTCCGGTTCGCCGTTTGCAGCAGATCGTCTTTCCGCGATGCGTACGCCGCTTCAACCAACGAGGTCAATAAATCCAGCCCGTTCGCCGTCAACCGTTCCCCCACCGTGAACCGGTGTGCCCTCGGAAAATTCTCTACCTTTGGCAATAGCCATAAAACGAACTCGTAAGCCTTACCCACCACCGGCGGCGCGCCCTCATCCGGTTTTTGCATCGTTCAAACAGCATACTCCTTTCAAAAAAATTTTTCCCGCGGCTTCGCCGCTCGAAAGGAAAAAGAAAAAAGAATCAAGAAAACACTTTCCGGAGACACCGGAACCCGATACCGCCGTTCCTGTCCGCGGGCACATAGTGGATGCGATAAGCCCCGCACAGGTACGAGGCATTGTTCCAATACGAGCCCCCGCGCACGCATTTTCTCTCGGCCGAATAATCACTCCCGGTCCATTCCCAAACATTCCCTGCCATATCTGCAATTCCCTCGGACGTATCCCCTGCCGGAAACATCCCAACCGCCGTCGGAGCGCCGACACTACGCTCGAAATTCGCCCGCCACTCATCCGGTGCCTCCGGCCCCCATGGATACTTTCGCCCTGCCGTCCCACGCGCCGCGAACTCCCACTCCTCCTCCTTCGGCAACCGCCCGCCCACCCATTCGCAGTACGCCCGCGCGTCCTCCCAATCCACCCAAACCACCGGCCGCGTCGGCGTCAGCATTTGTGTCTCCCACTCCCCTGGTTCA
>CAMDKT010000052.1 GCA_945900935.1 Candidatus Sulfopaludibacter sp. SbA3
GGCCAGAATCTCAAGCTGAAGCGCCGCGCGATGGCGAAAGAAAGCCATGAAGGCCGCCGCGAGCGCAACCAAGCAAGGAGAACATCGGAATCGAGAGAAGAAACGCAACCCTCACTTTATCAGCAACTTCGGGGTTTGCGAGAACCACACACGCTGGCATCAGTCATGAACGGCTGGCGCGCCGGTGGTATGCGCCGCGTTCACGGCTTTAGCGTCTCCTGCGTGATCTGCAGAGTTTTCGGGGCACTCGCCGGCTCAAGTTCCGAAGTTTCAGACGTAGATGTAACCCTTGGTTACCATTGGGATTCGGCGGATCGAGTTTTCGGGCCAAACGGGGTGCCGGGTGAAATCGAAGCCGAAGATACCGTCGCGATCACGCAACAAGGTGCTCGTGTATACTGCCGATTCGCACCAGAGCCAATGATAGAAGACGGATCGGCCCGGCGCTACACCAGGATTTCGCTCACCACCCGCGCCGGGTACTGATCCGTCAAACGCTCCGGCAAACTGTGCCGCACATACGTGAGGTCGCGGAAGCGGAGCCCAAGCAGGTGCAGCATCGTGGCGTGAAAATCGTGGACACTGACGCGATCCTCCACGGCCTTGTGGCCGATCTCGTCGGTTGCCCCGTGAATCGTGCCGCCCTTGACGCCTCCCCCCGCCATCCACGTGGTGAATCCACCGGGACCGTGGTCGCGCCCGGCGGTGCCGCCCTGGCGGAGTTGCGAAATCGGCATTCGCCCGAACTCGCCGCCCCACAGGATGAGCGTGGAGTCCAGCAAGCCGCGCTGTTTGAGATCGCGAATCAGCGCCGCCGCCGGCTTGTCAGTTTTATTGCAACAGTACTTCAAATCTTTCTCGAGATTGGAGTGATTGTCCCAGATCTGCCCTTCGATGAAGATCTGCACGAAGCGCACGCCGCGCTCCACCAGCCGGCGGGCCATCAGGCACCGGCGCCCGTACGACCGCGTCGCTTCCTCGTTGAGCCCGTACATCTCGCGCGTTGCTTCGGTCTCCTGCGCCAGGTCCAGGGCGTCGGTGGCGGAGAGTTGCATGCGCGCGGCGAGTTCGTAGCTGGCGATTCGAGCGTCCAGATCGCCCACGCCACGCCGCTCAATCCGGTGGGACTCATCGAGCACCCGCAGCAACTCGCGCTGCGCCTCGACGAGCGGCGACGGCAGGTCATCGGGCGGCTTCAGATTCAGCAGAGGCAGCCCTTCGGAACGAAAGCGGGTGCCCTGGTAAATCGGGGGTAGCCAGCCGGATTGCCAATTCTGCGTAAGGTTGATCGGCAATCCCTTGGGATCGTCGAGCACCACGTACGCAGGCAGATTTTGATTGACCGATCCCAATCCGTACGTCACCCAGGCGCCCAGCGACGGACGCCCCGGCAGGGTGCGGCCCGATTGCATGAGATAGATCGACGGCTCGTGGTTGAAGTGCTCACCGTACATCGAGCGGATAAACGCAACGTCGTCGCAGACCGAGCCCAGGTGCGGCATCAGCTCTGTCATTTCCATCCCGCATTGGCCGTAGCGTTTGAACTGGAAAGGCGAGGGCATCATCACGCCGATCTGGTCGGCAAACTCGATCTGGTTGACGATGTCGCGGCTGGGCGCGGTTCCGGCGAATTTCTTGAGGGCCGGTTTGGGGTCGAACAGATCGACCTGGCTCGGGCCGCCGTTCATAAACAGATGGATGACTGCTTTTGCCTTGGGTTCAAAGTGCGGCTTCTTCGGAGTGAGATCGTATTGCCCGGCCGCGCGCGCACGGTCGGCGGTTAGCAGCGACGCAAGCGCCGCTCCGTGCACGCCATCGATGAGGCGGTTGAAGAACCCGCGCCGGGTGGCGCGCTGCTCAGTCGACATAAATGAACTCCGCGGAACTCAACATGGCGTGTACCAAGTCACCAAGCGCATACCAGCGGGCGGTGGCCCCGTGTGGGGCGGTGGCCTTCTGCTCCCGCAGATGGGCGCGCCATTCGCGCTCCAGTTTGTCGATGGCCGCCGCCGCGCGTGAAGTTTCCCGCGCCGACGGCTGGCGCGACACAGTGCGCAAATAGACCTCTTGGATCTGCCGCGCGGTGTCGCTGCCAAACTCATCCAGAAGCCGGCCGGCCAGATAGCGCGCATGTTCGATGATCACCGGGCTGTTGCGCATCGCGAGCGCCTGCGTGGACACGGTGGAGTGGGCGCGCTCGGTGCAGTTGGGAGACATCGCGGGCAGGTCGAACGCTTCCAGCAACGTCACCGGCGTCGTGCGGCGCTGCAGTAAGTAGATCCCGCGGCGCCATTGGTCGCGCGATGCCTTTTCAACCACCTCTCCGCCCGGTTTTGTTTCCACCGGCACCGGAGGACCAAATCGCTCCGTGGACAGTCGCCCTGTGGCCAGCAGTAGGGAGTCGTGCAACTGCTCAGCGTCCATCCGGCGCAACGGCATACTCGAAAAAAGCCGGTTCTCCGGGTCGGCGGCTTGCGGTTTCGAAGATTGGCGGTAGGCTGTGGACGTCACCATCAGGCGATGCATTGACTTCAGGCTCCATCCGGATGACACAAACTCGGCTGCGAGCCAATCGAGCAGTTCCGGATGCGAGGGCGGCGATCCGGTCTTGCCGAAGTTCGACAAGGTCTCCACGATCCCCCTTCCGAAGTGATGCCGCCAGATCCGGTTGACCATGACGCGGGCTGTCAGCGGGTGATCGGGTTGCGTGAGCCAGCGTGCCAGAGCGAGGCGCCGGCCGGTGGTGCCTTCAAAAGGCGGCGCCGGGTCGTACGGTTTCAACCCGTCGCGCCTCAAAATCGAGAGCACTTGCGGCTCCACGCGCTCCCCCAACTGCTGCGCCTCGCCGCGCTTGAGAACAAATACGGGGGAAGGCTCGCCGCCCATGTCGTACAGGGCGCGGATGTCGGCCCTCGGCTTCAGCTTTGCCTTGGCATCGGCAATCGCCTTGTTGACCTTGTCGTCTTTCGGGAGTGCCTCGAGCCGCTTGATCTCGGCGTCGATCGGACCGTTGTGATTATCGGCCGCCTCGCGTTCCGCGGCCAGCGCGAAGTCTAGGTTGCGTTCGGTGGGCTTCACCCAGTCGTACGGGTCGAAGGAACTTTGCAGGATCGCGGCGAAGCGGTAGTAGTCCCGCTGCGGGATCGGATCGTACTTGTGGTTGTGGCAGCGCGCGCAGCCGATGGTCAAGCCGAGCACAGTGGAGCCGAATACTTCGATTTCGTCGGCGATCACGTTCATGCGCTCGGCTACCGAACCGTTGGCGGGCGAGTAGGTGCCATCGGGCGCCATCCGTAAAAACCCCGTCGCCGCGACGCGATCGATATCGGCCTGCGTGGGCTGCGTGATAGTGCGATAGTCGGCCAGTTCATCGCCAGCCAGTTGCGAGGTGAGAAATTTGTCGTAGGGCTCATCGCGCTCGAGTGCGCGAATCACGGAATCGCGATAGCGCCAGGCTTGTGGCCGCAGCCGGTCTTCGTGGATAATGCCTTCCGAGTCGGCATAGCCGGCTGCGTCGAGCCAGATCTTGGCCCAGCGTTCGGCGTACGCAGGCGAGCCGAGCAACTCATCCACCAGCCGCTCGTAGGCATCGGCCCGGGCGTCGGCCTGATACGCGGCCACTCGGGCGGCGGTCGGCAGCAGGCCGGTGAGATCGAGATGAACCCGGCGCATCAGGGCCAACCGGCCAGCCGGCGGCGCAAAGCCGAGATTCTGTGCCGACAGCCGCGCCAGCAGAAATGCGTCGATCGGATGGCTGGAGAGCTTGGGCGGCTCCGGACGGCGCGTCGGCTGGAACGACCACCAGCCTCGCTGCCCTTCATTGAAGCTTTCGTCCACTACGGCCAGTTGCGGAGTCGGCGGCATGCCGCCGGCGATCCACGCCTTGAGCGTCTCCACCTCATCGGACGACGGCGGGCGCACGAAGGCCTCGAACAGCAGCTTCGGTGGAGGCATCTCGCCTGCCGCGATCCGTTTCACGATGAGACTTTCTTCCGGCTTGCCCGCAACTAAAGCCGCGCCCGACTTGCCGCCTTTCAACCGGCTGGCTTGTGTCCGCAGGTCAAGGCCACCCTCCTGCTTACGCTTGCCGTGACACGTTACGCACCGCATCTGGAAGATCGGAACCACGTCTGCTTCGGTGACACCGGCGCGGAGCGGCTTCTCTTCGTCGATCCAATTGCGAATGGTGGCAATCTGTTCCGGCGCGAGCATCTTGCCGGGCGGCATCAGGCCGGAGACGATCTTGGCCACCATCAGGCTGGATTCGGCCGAGCCGGGCTTGAATGCTGGACCGGTCTTGCCGCCCCGCAAGGCCAGCGGCGCGGTCGAGAGATCCAGGCCGGCCTGCGCCGCCGCGCCGGAGTGGCACGGCAGGCAATTGCTTCGAACGATCCTCGACACCGAATCCGGGTAGTCTGCGGCGGAGAGCAATGCCGCGCTTGCGAGCATGACGATCCGCTTAATGGGCACGTGGATCAAGGTATCATGGCCGGCACTTGAAAATCACCCGCATCGAATCGCATGTACTCCTCGATCCCGGCTCTGACCGCGAGCGCGCTCGTCCACACGCGCCGACTTTATCGTGCTCGTTCACACCGGCGAAGGGATCACAGGGATTGGCAAGGTCGACACGAATCCCCGGCTCGCCCAGGCCATGATCCCGCGATCGTGAGCGAAATCATGCCAGCAACACGCAGAGAATTCGAGTTGATTGTCGGGATAGGCTCGCCAAGTCTGAGAGGGCGGGTGTCCAAACACATCCTTGACGCTCCTGGGGAGTTCGGCGGAGTTTGCACGCGAGAAAAGCGCGCCGATGTTGATAGTGGTTCTGCTAGCGGCCGTTATACAGCGTCGTGTTGTAGAGGTATGGTTTGTGCAAAAGCGCGGCATTGGTGTAGATATACAGGGCCCGGCTATTGAAGACCACGATCTCCTCCCGTTCGTCTCCCAGACAACTCAGATGCTGCGCGCCCTCACTGTCGTAGAGATCCTTGCCATCCGGCCCCACCTCCTTCGCGCGGATTCCGGGCGGGAAGGGAAAGACCGCAATTTCCCGGCCGTGGCCGTCCAACAGTGCGGGGGGAGCCCATCCACGGTTGAAGGCGAGAATGAAGTTCTCATTCGGATTCCCTGTCCAGTTCTTGACCAGCGCAACATTGAGTCCACCGGCGCCTTCCTGCACGGCAACGTTGTCGGTGTTTTTAGCCAGGAGTTCGCCAGCTTTGGAATAGATGCTGAGGATGGAGGCCCCAGGAGCAGTCCTGTCGGTGTTTTTCATCAGCTTCACCGTCCCAACATCGACGAAGCACACCTGCTTGCCGGGGAGGTCGGGACGGAACTTGCCAATCAGAGCGTGCTGGCAGTGAACCCCCTCCTTCTGAAAGAGAGTTTTGCCGGCGGCGTCCAACAGTATCCCGTCTTTGCTGGTTGCGATGGCGATTTCGGCCTTTCCGTCGCCGTCCATGTCGTCGATGTAGACCGCGTCGTTGTGTGACTCGGCAACCGCCGTCCGTTCGGCGGACGCGCGGTACAGTACGGGCAATTTGGTCAGTTCCGGCCGGCTCCAGATAACCCGTCCGTCGTGACCGTAGAGCGAGTATCCCATCAGCATTTCGTCGCGCCCATCCCCGTCGAAGTCATAGTTCATGGGGTAGTGACCAGTGAAGCGCACGTCCAGCTTCGACCAAAGGGGCTTGAAGTGATTGGCGGCGTCAAAGACCCAGAAGTTCCACATACGGTCCTTCACCACCATGTCCTGTGGGAAGCCACGACCGGAGAAGTCGGCAAAGAGAAGGTTGTCCCAGCCAACCTCCAACTGGAATTGTTTCTTTACAGCTCCGTTGCTGCCGTTCAGTACCGTAAAAGTGAGCGGGCTCGGCTTGGCTGGCGGTCCCGGTTTGCCCCGGTTGTCCGCGTCGGAAATGTAGATGACCTCATTCTGGCCATCTCGATCGACGTCGAAGATCTGAAAGGGTATGTCGCTTCCGACGTGGGTATTCCGGATGTCCGGGTTGCCGACCTGCCAGAGTTTTCGCCCCTCCAGATTGATCGCTGTGAGACAACTGATGGTGCGGATCCCGGTCCCGCGCAGTTGCGCAATCAGGATGTCGGGGATGCCGTCCCCATCCAGATCCCCGAACCTCATATGCCCGCTGCCAAAGTCCTCCAGGTCGATCGTTCGAACCAGGCGCGGCATCGAGTCGGGGCGCGACACGCGCTGCGGCGCAGCCGCGGCGAGGAAAGTAAGCCCGACTGCCACCAAACACCGTCCTGCGGGTTGCAACTTGATCATAGATACTCCGTTCAATAGAGCTTGTTGAAGGGCCGGACGAGATGGCCGGCGCCGCGGTCTCACCGACGCACCACGTTGATTCGTACCGGCACACGCACGATGAGGTTGCGATTGGGCCCGATGTGCAGGTTGACAATCTCCACACTCAACTCGATACGATGTTCGCCGGCCGGTGCGTCCGCTGCGATGCTCATAGCATGGGAGTACATCCCTTCGGCCCGCACCTCGCCCATGCCGCCGTGCAACCAGGAAGGTGTGTTGCGCACCTGAATCTGGAAAGGAATCGCGGACAGATTCTGGAAACGGACGCGCACTGACCCGCCGGGCGGCCGCGAGACAATCGGGGCCGGGTCGACTTTCACCGCGCCTTCCCAAAGTCCCTTCAGGAACTCCTCCGGGCCCCAGAGTGAATTGCCCGACCAAGCTGCGGTGCGGCGGGCGAACAGGGCCTCGCGTACTCCCTCCTCGTCGGCCGTGCGGACAAAGAGCAGCGTGAGCGGACGCCGGCGGGACTCGGTGGCAGCCGGCATCGCCATATGCATGTCGCTGTTGGCAAACACCGTCAGCTTCTTCTCTTCCACCAACGGGTAGATCTCGGGATAGAACGTCTCCTCGTTGACGAGTTCCACGCCGTGGATCAGTCCCTCCGCGTGAGCGGCGGCGATTTCGGGGATCCAGCGGTCCCCGGGATGATTCCAGAAAATGAACGCGCCCTGCGCGCGCATCCGGCGCAGGGCCGCGTGGAGATCCGCGCCTGGTCCTTCGTTGGCATCTTTCACAAACAGCGCGTTGCAGTGGATCGCGCCGGGTGATATTTCGACGCCGGGGATGAGAATGATCCCGTGCCGTTCGGCTTGCGCGCGAGCCAGCCGGTACGGCAGGTTAAGATCCGGTTTCAGGATGTCCTTGTTCGGTGGCGCCGCGTCGGCATGGTCGGTGAGGGCGATGACATCCAATCCGTCACGCCAGGCTTCCAGCACGCGGAGCGGCGGCCAGACCAGACCGTCTGAAAACACCGTGTGCAGATGGAAGTCACCCTTCAGGGTCCGGTAACCGCCCACATCCGGCACGGGAAGCGGCGAGCGCGCCTGGTAGTGCCTCATCTGCGGCGGTTGTGCCGTGGCTGCACACACCAGCAGCACAGAGAGTGGAAGGCAGTGCAACGCCGCGATGCGGTCAGGGCACCGCATTCGCTTCATCTTTCGTTCCCGCATCGAACACGCGCCGGGTGGCCGAGCGCCATTCGCCCATCGCCTGCGAGCAGGCCAGGCGTGCTGCTTCTGGATTCCGCTCTTTGATGGCATCGAGCAGCGGCAGATGAGACTGCGCATCGCGAAGCAGGTCGAACGGTGCCCCGGAAACCAGGCGATCGGCGCAGGAGGCAATCATTGGCAGCACCAGGCGCGTGAGGGCGTTGGTCAGGTAGGGATTTCGGACGCTTCTCCAAATCTGCTCGTGGAAGGCGAAGTCCCGGCGCATGAAAGCTCGTTTATCGGCGGCGCGCGCGGCCTCCAACAGGTCGAAGAAGCGATCTTCCATCAGCCGGATGTCGGATTCGCTGGCCATGATCGCCGCCTTCTCCACGGCTCCGGCTTCGAGCATTCTGCGGACATCGAAAACCTGCTCGATGTCCTCCGGCGTCAACCTCATGACGTGGGTGGAAGCATTGGGTTTCTTCGTGACGTAACCCTCGGTCTCGAGTTCGATCAAGGCCTCACGAACCGCGGTCAGGCTTGCGTTAAACTGGCCCGCCAGTTTCCGCTCGACGATCCGTTCGCCTTCATGCAATGACCCTTCGAGAATCGCCAGCCGGATTCGCCCCGCGATCTGGGTGCGCAGGGACTGCGCGGCAACCTCTTCGAATTTGAAGTCCTCCATTGTGTGGCGCATCACAGTTGTTACATGATCGATCATAGTTCGATCCAGTCAGCGCGTCAAGCGGTATGGGGCTACAGTCAGGAAGTCTTTTTCCGCTGGTTTTCTGGCACTTCGTCGTCGGACCGAAGTAAACATGGTATTATCGATGATCGGTTATTACTGACCCAGGAGGTCTTTATGCGCTTCGCCAAGTTCGAGCGATTAGCCGGCAGTGCTGCCGTCCTCGTCTTCCTGCTGTTCGCCGCTCCCACGTCCGCCTATTCTCAACTGGTCTTCGGGTCGCTGGTCGGTAATGTCACCGATCCGAGTGACGCGGCTGTCCCGAACGCCAAGGTGGAAGCCACACACGCCGGCTTCAGCCGCTCCTGGGAAACCACGACGAGCGCCGCGGGGACCTTCTCCTTTTCCAGCGTTCCCGCCGGAACTTACAAGATCAAGATCGTGGCTGCCGGCTTCCGCTCCTTCACGCAGAACAACGTCATCGTGTCGAACAACAGCGTGGTTCGCGCCAATGCTCGCCTCGAACTCGGCACCGTCGCGCAAACGACGGAGGTGACGGCGGACGCCGTCACCCTCCAAACAGACACTGCCGACGTCCGCAACGAGATTCGGACCGAGGACCTCCAGAACATCCCCGTGCCGTTCGCGCGCAACTTCCAGAGCCTCCTGGTGACGGTTCCCGGATTCAGTCCTCCCGGCAATGCCCACTCGATCTCGGCGAATCCGTCGCGTTCGTTGCAGACGCAGGCGATGGGCACGACGGCGGCTTCGATCGCGGTTCGCGTCGATGGCGCAACCGCGGGTCACCCTTGGTTGCCTCACATCGCTGGTTACATTCCGTCGCTCGATTCCATCGAGACGGTCAACATCGTCACGGGCAATTTCGACGCGGACAACGGCTTTGCGGGCGGCGCCTCCATCAACGTCCAAATCAAGAGCGGCACGAACTCATTCCATGGATCCGGCTACGAATATCACAACAACCAGAAACTGAAGGCCCGCCCGTATTTTCTGCCGGCCAACCGGAAAATGGAAAAGCGGATCTTGAATCAGTACGGCGGCACCTTGGGCGGCCCGATTATCAAGAACCGGCTCTTCTTTTTCGGAGCCTATGAAGCGACGCCGGATCGCGAGTCGGCCTTCGTGATCGCCAACTCGCCCACCGCCAGAATGCGCACCGGCGACTTCTCCGAGTCCGCGCTGCCCATCTTCGATCCTCTCACCGGCGACGCGGCTGGTACGGGCCGTCAACGCTTCGATGGGAACCGCATTCCGGCGAGCCGGATCAGCCCGATCATTCAGAAGATAGTCGCTCTTACGCCCGCGCCGAACCTCGGTAATCCAGCCAGCCCCGGACAGAACTATTTCGCGAGCGGGGCTTTTGCCTACGATCGGCGCACCATCGACACGAAGTTCACATTCCAGGCCACCGATCGGTTGAATCTGAACGCGCGCGTGAGCTGGCTGCGGTTTGAGTTCACCAATCCTCCTCTGTACGGAGAATTAGGCGGTCAGGGCATCGCATCCCGCGGCCTGTATGACGGCCGCGGTTACGGCGACACGCTCAGCATGACGTACTCGGCCGTATACACCCTGACGCCGAATATCGTATTGGACGGGTACGTGGGCTATACGATGCTGGATAACAACGTCGAGCCCATTCGCCTTGGTGAAAAGCTCGGAACAGAGTTCCTGGGCATCCCCGGCACGAACGGATCTACCAGGGCCACCGGCGGCTGGCCTTCCTTCGCCGTGGATGGGCTCAATGTCTTCGGCAGAAGCTCTCTCGGCGTGCCGTTTTATCACCACAATCCCCAAGCGCAATATGTTGGAAGCGCCTCTGTGACCAAGGGCCGGCACAACATCAGGTTCGGATACGATTCCCTGTTCGTCTCGATGAACGCCTACGAGCCGGCGGGCACGCCAGGCCGGTTCGGCTTTGCGGGTGGCGTTACCGGAACGCCGGGCACCGCGGTGAACGAGTTCAATTCGTACGCGAGTTTCCTGCTGGGCCTGCCTGCCAACATCCAGCAACAGGGAATCTGGGGAGTGCCGAGCAGCCGGACGTGGGCCCACAGCTTTTACGTTCGCGACCGGTTTCAGGTGACCAAGCGGCTGACGTTGTCAACAGGGTTGCGTTGGGACTACTTCGCCCCAGCCACTCGCGGAGACGGCCGCGGCATGGAGATCTACAACTTCGACAACAATACTCTAAAGGTTTGCGGCGCCGGGCAGTTACCTGTGAATTGCGGGTTCAAGGCCAGCAAGAAATATTTTTCACCCCGCGTCGGTTTGGCCTACCGGTTGACTGACACTGCCGTGATCCGCACCGGCTACGGAATCACCTGGGATCCGGTCAACACCGCGCGCAATTCTCTGCACAACTATCCCACCGAGACGAGCGCGGTCTGGATCGGAGCCAACAACTTCCAGTTCGCCGATCGGATCGCCAACGGCATTCCCTTACTCCGCGCTCCCGAAGCCGGCAACGGGACCATCACCGTGCCCAGTCAAGTCTCGGTGAGCATGCCGGATCCCAATTTCCGGCGGAGCTACCTGCAGTCGTGGAATTTGATGGTCGAGAAGGAACTCGGCGGTGGATGGATTGCCGAAACCGGTTACGTCGCCAACCGAGGCCTTCGTTTGGGAGGACAGTGGGAAACCAACTATGGGTTCATTGGCGGCGGGACGGCGAGCATGGTTTTGAACCGCAAGTTCGGCCGGATCGCTGGAACCTCGGTGTTCTCTGACGCGGGCGGGTTCCGCAGCCAATACGACGCGCTGCAGACTACCGTGCAAAAGCGCTTCTCGGCCGGGTACATGGTCAAGTTCGCGCATACCTGGTCCAAAGCGCTTGGCCCCGCCGGCAATCCGCTGGGCATCAACGGTTGGGACATTCAGACGCCGGAGTATTGGGGCTTGATCCGGCGCATGCCCCGTGATTGGGACCGGACCCATATGTTCACCGCAACGTCCGCCGCGGAATTGCCGTTCGGAAAAGGCAAGCGGTGGGCCACCAGCGGCGCCGGCTCGAAGCTGCTCGGAGGCTGGCAGATCAACGGCATGCTGGCCGGGTATACTGGACCTCCGTTCACGATCTTCGCCCCGACCGCATCGTTGAACGCGCCCGGCAACAATCAAACGGCGGACCAAATCAAGCCGAACGTCGAAATCATCGGATCGCGCACGCGCTGGTTCGATACGACGGCCTATGCTCCGGTCACTGCCGCCCGCTTCGGAAACTCAGGGCGGAATCAGTTGCGTGGACCGGGCTTGTGGAATCTCGATCTCGGCGTCTTCCGGAACTTCCAGGTCACCGAGCGGGTGAACATCCAGTTCCGGGCCGAAGTATTCAACGCCACGAACACGCCGCACTTTTCCACTCCTTCGAACAACGTGACCGCCGCCACCTTTGGAACGATCACCGGTGTGCAGAATACGGGGCGCGAAGGCTTCGACGAGCGGATGTTCCGCTTCGGATTGCGTTTCGCTTTCTAACGTCCTATGCACACTGCCGTTCGCGGATTTGCGACACTTTTCGTTTCACTGCTGACGGCGGACGCCCTGTTTGCTCGAAGCTTGGCCGGTTCGCATACGGTCAGGATCAGCGGCCCGTTGACTAATCTGCAGGAAGCCCTGGTCATTGGAAACGGGGACATGGCTGCGCTGGTTACCTTGCTGCACCACGAGATGGTGTTTCAGTTCGGCAAAAACGATATCTGGGATTCGCGGCACGACAATGTTGCCGCGGATGTCGTTCTCAAGCACGACGATCTCATCCGCTACGAGCGCGACTATGGCTTCCGTTGGGACGGCCCGCTCCACGCGAGGCCCACCTGGCTTAACAAGCCGGCGGGTATGCGCGACTTCACCGAGCAGCCGCCCTCGTATCACAACCGGACGGAGCGGTCGCTACAGGCCTATTCGGGGCCGGCGCCGAAGGTGGCGGGGCGAGTCCGGTTGGTGCACCGCGGGCTCAGTGCAACATCGATTGATACAACCCTGGACATCGCGCGCGGCGTTCTGAAGACGCGCTTCGGTTTCCGAAACGGAGCACTCACCGTGGAGGCGTTCGTGCAACGCCATGCGAACGTCTTCCGGCTTCGATACGCGGTGGAGGGCGACGCGCCCACCCCCATGCTGATCCTGGAAAAACAGCCGGACCGGGTGGATCCGGCGATGCCGCATCCGGAGGTTCGCGCGGCGGATGACTTCCACGCCACCATCACGCAGACGATCCCAGCCGGATTCGACGTGCCCCGGTTTGCCTGGCATCTGGCGGGCTCGTTTCCGCAGCAGCGGCTCAACGGAATCGGAGAACAAGCGATCAAGCTGCTCGCCTACGAAGTGCAGCACCCCCAGGGAACACTTCAATCCGGGACTCGTGAATTTTCCCTCGGAATCGCTACGGACCGCGATGGCACTGGCGACGCGCGCCAGCGCGCCATTGATCTGGCCGGGCCCGATCCGGCCAAGGACTACGATGCCGCCCTCGAAGCACACGAACGGGCATGGGAAGAGTTCTGGTCCGCTTCCGACATTGAGCTCGGCGACAAGGAGATCGAGGCTGTCTGGTACCGCCAGATGTATCTTTGGGCTTGTCACGTTGCTCCGCATGCGCAGGCACCCGGACTCGGCGCCAATGTCACGCTTTGGGACGCTATGCCCTGGCATGGCGACTATCACTGGAACATGAATGTGCAGAAGAATTACCTCCACTGGCTCCCGGCCAACCACGCCAAGTGGATGGATTCTTATGCGCGTCTGATCCAGCAGACGATGCCGACCTTCGAGTATCTGGCCAAGCTGACGTTCGGACTCGATGGAGCGTACTGCGAGTTGGTGACGATTCCGTATGTTCCACCGCACCGCGCCCATGTGCACAATCGCTGGGGCCGGGACTTGGCGATGACGGGCTGGGTAGGGCAAGCTCTCTGGTGGCACTGGGAGTACACACGGGACCGGGACTGGCTTGAACGGAACTCCTACCCTTACTTGAAAAAGGCCGCGCAGTTCTATTGGGGCTATCTGAACAAGTACCAGGGCAAGGATGGCGACATCTTCCCATCGATTTTGTCCGAGACGCCGGGGTGGAACGCGGGCTTCAAAGGAAACCGCAACGTGCTCACGAACCTGGTGATGTTCCGCAAGGCATTCCAGTGGGCGATCGACGCGTCCACCGCACTGAACGTGGATGCGGATTGGCGCGCGAAATGGAAGGAAGGCCTGGCGAGGGTGCCCGAGGTTGAGTTCGGCTGGACCGGCAACCGCGCCTGGGTGCTGCCGGACAAGGACTTTCCCAAGGAAAAGGCCGGTGATCGCGCGCACAACTGGTGGGCGCGCTGGGCGATATTCCCGGGAGAACACGTGGACGGAGACGAAGACGACGGCTTGGCCGCCGCGGTTCGGAACATTGCCGGCGACGTCAGTAAGCACGGCCCGGAAGGCAACCTCTCCGGCATCGAGAACATCATCCCCTGGCTGCGATTGAAACCAACCGGCGCGTTCGAGGGAGTGCGTGCGGTGATGCTCCGCCACCGCTCGCCGAACGACCTCGCCCACACGTTCGGCCGCGATTCGGGATACTCCGAGCGCCTGCAGTGGCGCGTGGCGGAAGACAACTATCTCGGCGTGTACGGGACCATGGAAATGCTACTGCAGAGCCACGGCGGCGTTCTGCGTCTATTCCCGGTCTGGCCCAGGAACCTCGCGGCGAAGTTTCGGTTGGCCGCGCGCGGGGGCTTTTTCGTGACCGCTGACTGGCATCCCCGCCAGGGCTTGAAAGCCGTCATTCGCAGCAACGCGGGGCTTCCTTGCCGGATTCGATGGACAGAGGCGGCTGCGCCCACCGTCACCGCCGGCGGACAAGCAGTCGCCTTTCGGCGTTCGGCTCGGGAGATCGAGTTTGACACGAGGCAGGGAGTAGACTACCTGGTAACGTCCCCGAAACCCGATGTCCGTTAGCCGCCGCCAAATCGTTGGGCTGTTGGGAGCGCTGAGCGCTTCAGCTCAGACCGGAGGCTCCGAACCCGTGGCCTACGCGGAGATCCGCCGGAGGCTGGTGGGCGTGAAGTTGTTTTTCGTTCCCTACAGTCACAATGACTATTCCTGGTTTGCCACCAACGTCTGGCACCGCGAGCGCGCGGCGCTGATCGACGAGCGCGCGGTTGAAATCCTTCGCCGCGAACCGGGGTTCCGGTGGTTCATCGATTCCAAGATCGAGCGCATCGATCCGGTGACCGAGTTGAAGCCGGAAGTGCTGGCTGAATTGCAACGCTTCGCGGCGCGGGGACGCGTCGGCATCTCCGCTGGGAGCATTGCCAACAACGACAATCCCTTCACCGAAGCCGAAGCGACGATCCGGAACATGGTGATGGGCCGGCGGTACTTTGAGAAGACCTTCCCCGGCGCCGATCTCAGCGTGGCGAGCTTCATCGACATCCATCCGGGACATACCCAGATGCCGCAGATTCTGCGCAAGGCCGGCTACTCCTACTACCGGTTCACACGCCCCATCTGGGCCTTGGATCGAAAGGGCTTCAAGCGCGAGTTTGTGTGGAGAGGCGCCGATGGCAGCGATGTCGTGGTGAGTTACGGGCCTTATGGCTGGCTTGCCGGCGGTTGGGGCATGGGAAAAGGACCCGGCGCGTATCGCGAGCAGATCAACGGCTTCGAGAGCGATTGGGGCAAGGCCGTTGAGGCCGTGTACGAGTCCGTCCTGCGGCACCTCATCCCGAACAGCGCGAGCGGGATGATTTGGGTTCCGGTCGGGCTCGATCATACGCTGCCGCTGTCGCTGCCTCATCTGGATGAACGGCACGGCGTCGAGCCTTCGGTAAACCTGCCTGCCTTTCTGACCGAGTGGCAGAAGCGAGAGCAGGCGCCGGCGATGTTCGCAACCCCAGTCGACTACTTCCGGGAGGTTGAGAAAACTCGCGACAGGCTGCCTCGCGTCGACGGCATCGTGGACCCGGTTGGCTGGCCCTTTTGGTACGGCCAGTGTGGCAGCCGCGGCCTCGACAATTGGCGCGAGCGGACCAACCATAGATTGGTCGAGGCCGAAGTTTACGCATCATTGGCCAAGGTGCTGGGCGTCGAATTTCCGACGGAAAACCTGGATTCGCTCTGGCTCCGCGCCATGACGCTCCTTCCACACGACGGACTCTACGTGAGCGCGCAGGACATGGAAGAGGGCGTGCAACTCGGCCAACACGTGGTGTTCGAGTGCGAGCAGTTGCGGCGGCGCGCGCTCGCGCCGCTGCTGCGGCGAATCACGGCGAGCCCCGGGCAGCAGACGATTGCGCTCTTCAACCCCCTCGGCTGGCGGCGGCGCGAAGCGGTCGAAATCCAAGCCGTCTTTTCGCAGCCTGGGGTGACTCGGGTCAAGATTGTGGACGGCAAAGGCCGGACCCGGAGGCACCAACTCCTGCGCGTGCGCCACTTCAATGATCCCGGCGAGCACATGGCTGCGAGCGCTAAGAATTCGTACAAGGAGATTTGGGCGCTCGTCGATGTCGAGGTCCCCGCCATGGGGTACACGACCCTGACAGTCGTTGCCGAAACCGGCGGCGAGGAAATCGCTCCGTTGGGCAAGCCCCCGAGCGTTCTCGAGAACTCCCGGCTCCGGATCGAGCTGGGCGAGACCGGCGTGGAGGTGCTGAAGGACAGAGTCCGGGGATCTGAGTATCGCGGCGCCGGCAATCCGGTCTACTACAAAAACGATGACCGGTGGCCATGGCACGGCGGTCCGATCAACGCGGTGGAGCGAATTC
>CAMDKT010000053.1 GCA_945900935.1 Candidatus Sulfopaludibacter sp. SbA3
CAATCCTCCCCGTATCCGCGCGGAACAGCCGCCGTCCCTCATCGCGCACCCAGGCAAACGCATCCTCCACGTCCCCGATAATTTCCGGCAGCGGCGTCTCCGGCGCCAATCGGTAGTCGATCGACACCAGCACATACCCCTTCGCGGAAGCCCACCGCTTCACCGGCGCGCTCACTCCTTCGCGATGGCCCATTATCAGCGCCCCGCCATGGATACACACCACCACCGGCCGCAACGCGTCATCGTCAGAACGATACACGTCCGCCTTGATCGCCACCCCGCCCGCCGTCTTGTAAACATGCGTTGATTTTCGTAGCTCGGCGGCCAGCGCAACCCCCGCCGCACCGCTCAACAGTGCTCGTCGATTCATGATGCTTCCATGCTACCCGAGAATCTAAACTCCGAAAATAGTGCGAAACTGACGCGTAGGGAAATCAACATGAGTGATGTAAGCCAGGAAATCGAGTCGATGACAACCTTGAAGCGCATTAGGAAGACCGGGAGACCCATCGTACTGACGGTTCGGGGGAAAGCCGAAGCAGTGATTCTCGACTCCGTCGCCCGGATTCGCATCGGTCTGGCACAGGTCCGGAAAGGCCTGGGCCGGCCGGTGACGTCTTCGACGAATTAGAGCGCGAGGCTTGAAGCAACCGTGACGCCCCGCGTCGTAATCTTCAGGAACGATTAATCGCGAATCCTTCCTCCCCCCCCAAGCATTGATATACTTACCCCAACCAGAGCCGCAATGCGAAGCACACCCGCGCTCGCCGT
Organism: Candidatus Sulfopaludibacter sp. SbA3; assembly: GCA_945900935.1. GTDB lineage: Bacteria > Acidobacteriota > Terriglobia > Bryobacterales > Bryobacteraceae. Next base: position 772 of record CAMDKT010000053.1, read on the forward strand.
AATTTGCATCGCCGTCGCCAGCGCCCAAACTCCGCAAGAGTTCCTGGGAAAATACTGCCTCGCCTGTCACAACCAGAAGGCTCGCACTGCCGGACTCGCGCTCGAGTCCCCCACCACGGAAGAATGGGAACGTGTCCTCGCTAAACTCCACGCCGGATCCATGCCCCCGCCCGGCGTCCCCCGCCCCGCGCCCGCCGTTTATCAAGGCGTCGCGAAATCCATTGAAAACGAAATCGACCGCGCCTGGAACGGCAACCCCCGCCCCATCCACCCCGTCCACCGTCTCAACCGCGTCGAGTTCAACAACGCCATCCGCGATCTCCTCAAACTCGACATCGACATCAAACCCCTCCTCCCCGGCGACGAAACCGCCGACGGCTCCTTCGATAATTTCGCCAACGTCCTCACCATCTCCACCGCCCATCTCGAACGCTACCTCTCCGTTGCCCGCCAAGTCACCCGCCTCGCCACCGGCCTTCCCCCCGCCAGCCCCAACCTCGAAACATTCGCCATCCCTCTCCACGTCCTCCAGGACGACCGACAAAGTGAAGATCTCCCCCTCGGCTCCCGAGGCGGCATCGCCATTCGCACTCATTTCCCCGTAAAAGGCGAATACCTCATAAAAGTCCGCCTCCAGCGTCAATATCAGGACTATCTCAAAGGCATCGGCTGGCCCCAACAGATCGACATCCGCCTCGATGGCAAATTGCTGAAACGCTTCACCGTCGGCGGTGCCGCCCAGGGCCGTCCCGCCGCCGCCAGTTACGCCGGTGATGGCGAACCAGGCTTCGCAGGCGATCCCGAGTGGGAACGCTACATGCAAATTACCGGTGACGCCGGCCTCGAAGTGCGTGTGCAGGCCGAAGCCGGACCCCGCCTCATCGGCGTCTCCTTCGTCCGCGAACTCTTCGAACCTGAAGGCCTTCCCCAACCCCTTCAACGCGGCCGTGTCATCACCAACGATCAGGTATATATGGATCACGCCAACGTCGGCTCGGTCGAAATCGGCGGCCCCTATCAGCCGCGGGGCGTCGCGAAAAACACTCCCAGCCGCCAAGCCATCTTCATCTGCTATCCCGCAAACGCCAGCGAAGAACGCCCCTGCGCCACCAAAATTCTTAAAAAGCTGGCCCGCCTCGCCTACCGCCGTCTTGTCACTGACGCCGACCTAAAAACTCTCCTTTCATTCTTCAATGACGGCCGCGAACAAGGCCGCAGTTTCGACCACGGCATCCAGTTCGCCCTCGAACGCATGCTTGCCGACCCGGACTTCCTCCTCCGCGTTCATCGCAATCCCAATCGCCTCACTCCCATCGAACTCGCCTCCCGTCTGTCCTTCTTTCTCTGGAGCAGCATCCCCGATGAAACCCTGCTCAACCTAGCCGAAACCAACGAACTCACAAAACCGCAAATCCTCGAAAAAGAAGTTCGCCGCATGTTGGCAGACCCCCGCGCCACCCGCGCTCTCACCAACGATTTCGCCGCTCAATGGCTGAACCTTCGCCGCATCACTGAGGTCGTCGTCGATCCCATCCGCTACCCGGATTACGACGAAAGCCTCCTGCAAGCCTTTCAACAGGAAACCGAACTCTTCGTTGCCAATTCGCTCCAGGAAGATCGCGGCGTCCCCGAACTGCTCCGCGCCAATTACACCTACGTCAACGAACGTCTGGCCCGGCACTACAAAATCCCCGGCATTTACGGCAGCCGTTTCCGCCGCGTCACGCTGCCCAATACCGCTCAGCGCGGCGGCCTCCTCGCCCACGGCGCCATCCTTGCCACCACGTCGTATCCCGACCGCACGTCCCCTGTCCTTCGCGGCAAATGGCTGCTGAATAACATCCTCGGCTTAAACGTCCCCCCGCCCCCGCAAGGCGTGGACACCACTCTCGAGTCCAAGCCCGGCGCCGCCCCCGCCACCATCCGCCAACGTCTCGATCAGCACCGCAGGGACCCATCCTGCAATAGCTGTCATTCCGTAATCGACCCCCTCGGCTTCGCGTTGGAAAACTTCGACGTTATCGGAGCCTGGCGCACGCACGATGAAACCGGCAAGCCCGTCGACGCCGAAGACGGACTGGAAGGTCTTCGCAATCGCCTTCTCGAAAAGCCCGATCAGTTCCCCCGCGCCGTCACCGAAAAACTCCTCGCCTACGCTCTCGGCCGACGCCTCGAATTCGACGATCAACCCGCCGTCCGCAAAATCGTGAATGCCGCCGCCGCCCAAGACTACCGCTGGTCGGCGCTCATTCTCGGAATCATTAGAAGCCCGCAGTTCCTTATGGCCGCAAAGGCTGGTCGCGCCTTCTAAGCACGTGTGACCGACTCCATTTTGCCCGGTTCATAAAACGTCCTCAACAGGAGGCCTCCAATAATCTCGGCCGGCCAGATTGTAGCGGAATCGCCATCCGAAAAGTTACGGCGCGGGAAGTTCGATTGCGTAGAATTAGATGGTGCGGCGCTCAGAGCGATTGTTGCGACCTGATGAGAGCCCGAAACGGAGTATCCGACCGAATATGATTAACGCCGATAAATCGCACCTGTGGAAGAGCGACGTTTCTGCCTCAGTGGACCTCTACAACGATTGGTTCATGAAATTCGCTCCAAAGACCTACCGGGACAAGCGGGCCGAGGTGACAAGGGACGTTGAAACGGGATTGCGCAAGACGGGTGACCTGGAGCACATCACTCCGGCCGTCCTGCAAACGAACCCAGCCATCTTGAAGATGCTGCGGATGTCAACATGCCCACCGTTGGCGAGGGATCGTCTCGTCGGGCTGGCCTACGCCGACAAGAACGTCGTGCGCTGCATGGAACAAGGTGCTTGCCCGCCCCGTATTGCGGCGGCGGATCTTCGACGCAACCTGGAGCGAATTACGGCAACACTGATCAAATTGCTGGACCACGATATCTTTCCGTGGCTGGCCGCAAAAAAGAAGGCCACAACGAAAGAACGTACTCGTGCTTCATCGATTATTGCCGATAGGATGTGTGGAGCGCAATCAGACCCGATCATTCGAAATGCTCAGGAAGCCCGGCAATTGAAGCTAATTTCGGAGTACTTGACGGCAAAAGGCTACGTACAGAAGAACCATCCGTCGTCCAAGCCGATCACGGAGATGCCCGCGGGCTCATTCGGTCTCAGAATGGGCGTCGTCGGGATTCAGATTGATCGTAGCGCCAAGGACGATTGATGTGGTAATTCAGCCTCACAAACCTCGGGGCCATCTTGCACCAATTCTGATCGAGTGTAAGTCTGCGGGTGATTTCACGAACGTCAACAAGCGAAGGAAAGAAGAAGCCACAAAGATAAGGCAGATCCACACGACACCGGATACCAGGGAGGCCGAGTTTATTCTGTTTCTGTGCGGCTACTTCGACGGTCCGTACCTCGGCTTTGAAGCGTTTGAGGGCATTGACTGGATTTGGGAACATCGAATCGCGGACATGGATCAGTTGGGGCTATGACGGTTTATGAATGAGCTGCATTTGATCGAAGAACGGCGTCTCTCTCAGCAAGAACGGCTGGACAGCCGAAAGTCCGCGGATGAGCGAAACGAGTGGGGTCAGTTTGCCACCCCGCCGGCGCTGGCTCTCGATATTCTTAGTCTCGCGGAGAGGCTTTGGAGCGGCAACGGCCAAGTCCGATTCCTGGACCCGGCCCTCGGAACAGGTTCGTTCTACTCTGCCTTGCTGAAAGTCTTCGGGTCAGACCGCATCGCTGCTTCACACGGAATCGAACTCGACCAACCGTTTGCGGAGATGGCGACTTCGCTCTGGCATGAAACGGGCCTTTCCGTCACAAATGCCGACTTCACTACGCAGTGTCCACCGCGGCACGCCAAGTACAATCTGCTCATATCAAATCCGCCCTACGTGCGCCATCACCATATGACGGCTGCGTACAAAGACGCTCTCAAACTGAAAGTATTTGAAAGAGTTGGAATTAGAACCAGTGGCCTCGCCGGCCTTTATGCTTCTTTTCTACTCTTGTGTGACTCCTGGCTAGAACCCGGCGCATTGAGCATCTGGCTCATACCTTCAGAGTTCATGGACGTGAACTACGGAGAAGCGGTGCGAGACTACCTGACGTCCAGGGTTGAGCTTTTGCGTATTCATCGCTTCTTCCCTTCCGATGTCCAGTTCTCCGATGCACTCGTTTCGTCCGCGGTCGTGGTATTCCGCAAGAACGCCGCCAAAACCGATGCAGTTGTTCAGATGTCTTTTGGTGGTCCGCTGCTAGACCCAAAAGACTCAGCGGACGTTCCTGTCCGCACCTTGAGGGAATCGAAGAAGTGGAGTGGATTTCCAAACCGGCGCTCTCGAATGGGAAGTAGTCATGCGGGAGTCCGTCTCGGCGATCTCTTCTACATTAAACGAGGGTTGGCGACCGGATCGAACAATTTTTTCATCTTGGAGATTGATGAGGCTGAACGAGCAGGTATTCCGAAAGAATTCCAGCGCCCGATCCTCCCCGGCCCAAGGCATCTGCAAGTGGAAATCATCGAACGCGATCTTGACGGCTATCCACTGATCTTGCCCCGGCTTGTTTTGATTGATTGTTCCTTGCCTGAAGACGAGATCAGGCATCGACACCCTTCATTCTGGGAGTACCTGCAAAAGGGCAAGACAACCGGGGTTCACGAAACCTACCTCGCCAGCAAGCGACGGCCTTGGTACTCCCAAGAGAAGCGGCAACCGGCCCCTTTCGTTTGCACCTATATGGGACGTGTCAGAAATGGCAAAAAGCCATTTAGGATCATCTGGAACAAATCGAACGCTACCGCGGCCAACGTTTACCTTCTTATGTACCCGAAACCCGCCCTTGCCGCGGCGTTGACCCAAACGCCGGAGCTTTACTCCGTGGTGTTCGGCCACTTGCAAAGCATCGAATCCGATACTTTTGTTGATGAGGGTAGAGTTTACGGTGGTGGATTACATAAGATGGAACCGAAGGAACTGGCGCAAGTTCCCCTTCAGGGCCTTGCTGATCTGCTCGATTCTGATTCCTATAAGGGCCAGATGGCGCTTCTTTTCGACGCAAATTCGGCGAACCAAATCAGATGCATCTGAATTGTCATTGCGTTCCAGCCCGCAATCGTTGAGATATCGGTCCATTGCAGTCGGTCAGGTATGGCAATCTCGAAGGAGCCACGATAATCATGCAATTCCTAAATAAATCCCTCCCCCGCCGCACGCTCCTCCGCGGACTCGGAACCGCCCTCGCGCTGCCGCAATTGGACTCCATGCTCCGCGCCCAGTCCAAAGCCGCCAAACCCGCCCAACGCTTCCAAGCCTTCTACGTCCCCAACGGCATGGCCATGGAATACTGGACGCCCAAAGGCGATGGCGCGAACTTCGAACTCTCCCCAATACTCGAACCGCTCGCCCCCTATCGCGACCAGATGCTCGTCCTCTCCGGCATCAAGGCGAACTGGAACTATATCCACGCCGGAGCTTCCGGCTCCTTCCTCACCGGTACATCCCGCGGTGGTCGAAACGAAGTCGAGATCATCGCCGACGTCTCCATGGACCAACTCCTCGCCCGCCACTTCGCCAAAGAAACCCAAATCGGCTCGCTCGAACTCGCCATCGATCCTCCCAACAACGCCGGCGCCTGCACCGGCAACTTGAGCTGTGTCTACACCCACACCCTTTCCTGGCGCAGTCCCACTCAGCCCCTCCCCATGGAGTGGAACCCCCGCGCCGTCTTCGAAAAACTCTTCGGCGATAGCGGCAGCACAGATCGCCAAGCCCGCCAATCGCGCCTTCGTCAGCACAAAAGCATTCTCGATTCCGTCACCCAAAAACTCGCCAGCCTGAAAAAAGAACTCCCCGCTAACGATCAAGCGAAGGTCGACGAATACACCGAAGCCATCCGCGATGTCGAACGCCGCATCCAACGAGCCGAAGAGCAGAAAAACGTCGAAATTCCCGCCATGGCGCAACCGCAAGGCGCGCCGCCCGTCTTCGAGGACCACCTCGCTCTGATGCTCGATCTCCAGCTCCTCGCTTTCCAGTCCGATCTCACCCGCGTCATCTCCTTCATGCTCGGCAAGGAACAGAGCGCCCGCCCCTATCCCCAAATCGGCGTTCCAGAAGCGCATCATCCGCTTTCCCATCACAACGACCTGCCCGAGCTGATCGCGCAGATGTCGAAGATTAACCGCTATCACACGCAACTCTTCGCGCAGTACCTCGCCAAGCTCCGCAACACCGCCGACGGCGACGGCACGCTGCTCGACCACACTACCATCCTCTACGGCTCCGGCATCTCCAACAGCACCCGCCATTCCGGCGACAATCTGCCTCTGCTGGTGATGGGCGGTAAAGGCGGCCGGCACCTGCAGTTCGCAAACAAGCCATCAATCGCCAACCTCCTGCTCACGCTGATGGACCGCGTCGGCGTCCCCGCTGACCGCGTTGGCGGCAGCACCGGCAAGCTCCCGATCGAAATCTAACCATGCGCCGCCTGCTGATCTTCGCTGCTCTCCAACTCGGCGCCGCTGAACCGGCGCTGCTGCTCGTTAGCTACAAGGACGATCTGCACAGCGCGCAGCAATTGATACTCGCCAACGCCAGGGTCAACGAGGCTAACGACCTCGGTGCCACGCCTCTCTGGGCCGCCTGCCAAAACGGAAGCATCGAAATGGTGCAACTGCTCCTCGACGCTGGCGCCAATCCAAACGCGGCGCTCCTCTCCGGCGAAACGCCATTGATGGTCGCCGCCCGCGCCGGCAAAACGAAAATCGTTAAGATGCTGCTGGCTAAGAAGGCCGACCCGAACAAAACCGCCACGCGCAAGCAAACCGCGCTCATGTGGGCAGTAGCGCAAAGACACAGCGACGTCGTAAAACTCCTCATCGCCAACCGGGCCGATATCCACGCCCGGTCGGAATCCTGGACACAGGTAATGGCGGTCCCGCCGCACGGCTATCTGCCTTACAACAAGGCCATCCCGCACGGCAACGATACCGCGCTCCTCTTCGCCGCCCGCGCAGGCGACGTGACCTCCGCGAAACTGCTCATCGATGCGGGAGCCAACGTCAACGACGCCGATGCCTGGGGAGTCAGCGCCACGGTTTACGCGGCCCACGGCGGCCACGGCGACATCGTCGAACTCCTGCTCGCCAACAACGCCGACCCCAGCGCCGCCGCCGCCGGTTTCTCCGCGCTCCACATCGCCATCCTGCGCCGCGACGAACGCATGGCGACCGCCCTCCTCGCCAAAGGAGCCAACCCCAACACGCCCTTGACTACTTGGACTCCCACCCGCCGTTCGTCGAAGGATCTTCACTTCGCCCCCGCGCTCGTTGGCGCCACCCCGTTCTGGCTGGCGGCTCGCTACCTTCAGCCAAACGTGATGCGCCTCTTAGCCAAGCAAGGCGCGGACACAAACTTCGTTCATCAATCCCATACCGTGTCCGGAGGTCTCTTCGCAAAGCGAACGCAAATCAGCAACGCGCTGCAAGCTGCTCTTGGCAAAGGCGGCGGCGGCCCGGCGTGGTTAGAGCCCGCCCGAGCCGAACGCGAGGCGCTGACGCTCGAAGCTGTCAAAGCCGCGATAGAACTCGGCGTCGACCGCCGCGGCGCTTTAGAAGCCGCCAAGTTCCAAGGCTTCGCCACCGTAATCAAATTCCTGGAGACAAACCAATGAAAACAGCCTGCCTCACCCTTTTCGCCTTATCTGCGTTAATCGCCCAACAAAGGCCCGGAATATCCACAAGCGCCATGGCGCCCGACCCCAACATGGCCAACCCAATCGCCGCCCGCGACTCCGTGTTCATCGAGGAACTGACGTGGATCGAGGTCCGCGACGCCATCCGCGCCGGGAAAACCACGGTAATCATTGCGACCGGCGGCGTCGAGCAAAACGGCCCCTATCTGGCATCGGGAAAACACAACTACGTCCTGCGCGCGGCCACCGAGGCGATTGCCCGAAAGCTGGGCAACACATTGGTAGCGCCGGTCGTGGCATTCGTACCCGAGGGCGACATCTCGCCGCCAACAGGCCACATGAAGTATCACGCGACCATCAGCTTGCGCCCCGCCACCTTCAAAGCCCTCCTCACCGACATCGCCCTAAGTCTGGCTGAGCACGGCTTCCGCCGCATCATTCTAATCGGCGACAGCGGCGGCAATCAGACCGGCATGAAAGAAGTCGCCGCCGAACTGAAATCCAAAGCGACCATCCACTTTATCCCCGAATACTACGACTTCTACAACAGCGGAGCGCTGTCAAAATGGACGGAGTCCCAGGGCATAAAAGAGGTAGACGAAGGCCATCACGACAACGTAGTCATCACCGCCATGGTGATGACCGTGGACCCGGGCGCCGCTCGAATGAAGGAGCGTCGCGCGAAGGGTAAATTCTCAATCAACGGCGTCCCTCTCGACCCCGCTGAAAAAACGATTGCGCTCGGCAAAAAGGCCATCGCCTACCGCGCCGAGGTCACGGTGGAGGCAATCAAAAAGGCGATGGCGACTCACCCCAAATAATGAACGCAGTAAGCCGCGGCCGGCAGCCCCGCCTTCGCCAGTTCCAAATGATGCCGGTGATGCGTGAACAGCAAAACCTGCGTATGCTTTGACAACGTCTCCAATGCTCGCAATGCCGCCGTCGCCCGCGCGTCATCGAAAGTCATCAGCACGTCATCGGCGATGAACGGCGCCGGTCCATGCGAATCGCAATAGTTCGACACATATGCCAAGCGCAGCGCCAGAAATAGCTGGTCGCGCGTCCCCTCGCTCATTCCCTCCACTCCCACTTGCTTCTGACTGACTGCTCGAACTCCCATTAATTCCGCTTCGCCCCGCTCATTCCAATCCACTCGCAAATCGGCAAAGCATCCGTCCGTCATTTGGCTGAATAACTTCGCCGCGGTCTTTAATAATGGACCCTGGTTCCGGTCGCGGTAACGCTCCACCGCGTTGGCAAGGATTCGAGACGCAAGCCGGAGCCGAACATACTCGCCTGTCAAATTCACGATTCGGCTGCGCAAATGTTCCGCGTACTCCGCCGCTGGACCCGCCGAATCGGCGTCTTCTTTCTGTTTGAGCTTCAATTGGAACGCGCCCAATGACTGGTCCCGGCTCGCCTTGTCATTCCGGAATGTCTCTATTTGCCGCTGTAGCTGAGTGATCCGGTTCGGTAAGTCATCGACATTCAGCGTGTCTATCTCCCCTGCTAAGTGATCAATCGTTTCACCGCCGGCAACATTGCTGAGGCTGTCCTCGAATTCCGCCAATTCGCTTTTCAGTCTGCGCTTCTCCGACGCTCTCTCGATGCAATCCGGCAAACTTCCCGGCTCCTCGACGGCCGCCTCTTTACAGAGTTCCAGGATCTCGGCGCGGCCAATCGCCGCCGCGTCCCGGGAACGCGCAAGCAGCTTCTCCTTGTCCTCCAATTGCTTCAGGAACGTCTTCAGTAGATCCCTGTTTGTCCGGTTCTGCTGCAGTTCGGAATTCAACCGGGCGACCGCGACAAATGAATCCTCCGACTCCACCCAGCGCGCCACTGCGCCGCGGAATGCCGCCTCATCTTTTTTCAACTTATCGATGCGATCATCAAGCTTCTCCAGTTCGTCGATTTTCGCAAGTAGCGAACCGATCCGCTCCAACACGACCTGCACTTCCTCGGGAGTGGCGTCCGGCCGGATCGGCAGCTTCTCCGTCGCCTCGTGCCATTCCGCTGTCCAACCCGAAAGAGCATTGTTGGCAGCCGCCAAACGAACTTCGAGATCCGCGATCACCCTTGCCGATTTCCGGGCATCCGCCTGCAACATCGCCCTCCGCTGCCGCAATTCAGCCTGCTCGGAAATCGCGCGCCTCGCCTGCGCCGCCGTCTGACCGCCCAGCCTCAGCCGAATCGCGTCAATCGTTTCCTGAAGCCGATCCGCCTCCCGCTCACTCTGCTTCCCATCGCGGGCCTCCAACAGGATCGCGTCGCGCCGATGCAGCCAACTCTGCATTTCCGCCGGAGTCCGAGGCGAAACGCCAGCCGCGCTCCAACACAATGCCCATTGCCTTCGCAGTTCCGCGCCCTCTCGCTGCTCCGCCGTCACCCGCGCCTCCAAACCAGCCGACTGTTCTCCCAGCCGCTCCAGGCTGACCAACAGCCCCGCCTTTTTACTCACACGCGCCGATTCACGCCGCAATCGATCCGCAATCTGGTCGCTTGTCAGCACCGTGGCCTCAAACGACGACGCCCGCTCGTTCCCATCCGTCGCAATCCCCGCCAACCAATCCGTTCGTATGGTCTGCCACTGGGAATCGCGACCGCTCCGGCGTGCCTGGAGATCTTGCTCCGTCGGAACCTCCTGCTCCTGCTCGATCCTCCGTAAATCGCGCTCCGCCTCGTCGTTCTCCCGTTTGAATCGCGCCCGTTCATCCAGCAACCCTTTCTCCTTCGATGCCTGCTCCAGAAAGCGGTTCTGAAAGTCCGCAACCGTCTCCACCAATGGCACCGCCGCCACTGCCAAATCATCCAGCGTGCCCTTCCAATCCGTCAAGGCTGAAACGCGCTTCTCCAACTCGCTCCTGGCCTCGGCGGCTTCCTTCGATTGACGCCCATGCTCCGCCTCCAAGTCGCGGCCGCCCGGTGCCATCGCCAGCGCCTCCTCCAAGACGCCGGTGTCCACAGCGTCCGCAAGCCCAGCCAGTTCCTCGGTCGCTTTTCTCTGCTCCACCATGGCCTTCCGCAGCTCCAGCCCGCTCGCCGACACTTCCTGATCCACTGCTTTCTTGCTCGTGCTCAAAGTGAAAATGCGCGCCTTTGCGGGATCCGAAATTCTCAACTCCGCCGCGCTTTCCAGCCCCATCCGCACACCAATCGATTCCAGCAGCGCCGCCGCGCTCTCACGGCAATCGGTCGCGCTTTGCTCCCGCCGCGCGCGGTCCTCAGCGCCTTTTTTCACCGACGCCGATTGTTTGTACAATTCCTCGATTTCGCTCGCGCGCTCGAGTATCTCCAGCCCCACCGGCGTCGCATCGATCTTCGCCCGCAGGCCTTCGATGTCCCGCGTCTGCGACGCGCTCTCGGTATCGGACTCCCGCACCGATATCTGCGCTTTTCTGTACCGGTCCTCAAAGCCGGCCGACAGTGTCCGGCTGCCCGCGTGCTGCTGCAATTGCTCGATGCGCCGCCGGCGTTTGTCCATCAGCGGCATTGCTTGTTGCAACCGGCGCAGACGTTGCTCCTCAAGACTCGCTTCGCTGATTGACTTTTCGAGCCGGCGCGATTCTTCCGCGGCTTCTTCCACCGCATCGCGCAACTGCTTGTATTCGGCAACCAGCGTCAGCGCATCCTTCCCAGCCGCGAGCGCCCTCTTCAACTCCGAGACCGCGCTGTTAATCTGCGGCCTCGATGCCTGTCTCTTGAACAGTGCCTCCGACGACTCTTGGAGTTCAGCCCGCACCGTCCGCAGTCGATTGACGCCGCCCGCCGCGGCAAACAGCAGGCCGCCCAAGTCGCTGCCGCTCGACAAGATCAATTTGCCGCCCATCGCCACGGCGGCGTGATCCACGCCGAACATTCGGTCAAAAAGCTCGCGCTCCTCCACCGGAAGCAATGCCGCCCATTCCGCCGCGGGAAATACAGAATCCTTGCCGTCGTTCCGCCGCAAACTGTTCGCCTTGCCCTTCCGCCGCACTACCCCGACCGGACCGCCGCCCGCGTCCACCGTCAGTCCGATGCGCAGATCTTCGTACGGATGAAAAAACCCGTCTTTGGCGTCCTGCGGAATTCCATACAGCGCATTCGATAGCGCCCGCAGCGCGCAGCTTTTGCCAGCCTCATTCGGACCATAGACAATATGCAGATTCGCCCCGCCGTCCGGAAATTGCAGGGACTTGTTCGTGAACGGGCCATACGCGATCAGGTCCAGGCTCAAGATCTTCACTGGGCCGCCTCCGTGCCGAGCAGGCGTTCCATCAGCAGCGCCTCGACATCATTCAGCAGTTCCCGCCGGTCAGCCGATTCGCAACTCTCCTTGAGATCGGCGGGTAGAAATTCACGCAAGCCGGCAAGCTCACCCAGCAGCGTTTCAAACTCCGTATCGCTCGCCCGCAGTTCGTCCAGATAGTTTTTCAACTCCGCGATCGGCCCCTCCGGAATGGCCGCCGTACTCTCCGGACGGGTATCGATCAGCAGCTTCTCAATCCACACCGAGCCTTGGCCAAGATCCAGTCCCGCCGCCTGCATTGTTTCACGCACCCTCACACGATCCGCCGTCAACTTGCGGTGGGCATTGGTGGCCCCGCTCACGCGCACGCGGATCGCCAGCGGCAAGCCGACGTTCTCCAACAGCATCGCACGCAACCGTTCCGCAAAGCGGTCGATAATCGCTTCGATGTTCGCCGTGCCCGTGGCGTCAATCTCACACAGGTTCCATCGCATCACGTCCAATGGCACGAATTCGCGCGTGATCCGGTGACGTTCATCCACATGCACCAGCAAGCAGCCTCGCGGTCCCGTCTCCCCGATGTGCCTGCCTTGCAAGTTGCCCGGAAAGATCGCCGGCGGATCTTCGCTCAGTGCCTGCGCCGTGTGAACGTGTCCCAAAGCCCAATATTGATAGCCTTTCCCTGTAAGTTGCGCGACGGTGCACGGCGCGTACGGCGCGTGGCCTGGGGCGCCAGGCCCGCAAGTATGCAGGAGCCCAATATTGAAGGCGTCGCGAACCGGCTTCGGATAATCCTCGGCAAGATTTTCGCGCACGTCCGCCGTCGCATAACTCTGCCCGTGAATCGCCACGTCGAGCGATTGCAGCAGCGCCGTTTCAGCCTTGCGGGAACCGAAGGACGTGACATTAGCGGGAAAACGCAATTCTCGTGTCATTTTGTTTTGGGCGTCGTGGTTCCCGGCGATCAGGTAGACGGGGATGTTCGCCTCCCGCAACCGCGCCATTTGCTTCACGAAATAGAGCCCGGTGCTGGCGTCCTTCCAATCCCCATCGTAGAGATCGCCCGCAATCAGCACGAAATCCACTGCCTCCTTGATCGCGAGTTGAACAAGGTTTTCAAACGCTCTGCGCGTCGCGCCGCGGATCTCCTCCACCGGAGCGCCCTCGTACCGTTCCAGGCCCAGCAGCGGACTGTCCAAATGGATGTCGGCCGCGTGTATGAATTTGAACATGATCGTCCTAACTATAGCGAAATGCCTTACTACTTCCGGCTCAGCAACTCTTCCAGAATCAGCGCAACCGTTTCCGAGCCACTCGCCGTTTCCGAGCCGCGACGGACTGCTGTCGTGGAGTCAACGACTTGGATCGCGCCCTTCGCGCGGGCTATCTGCGAACGGAAATCGAAGGGGAACCGGAGCTGGCCACGCTTCGCGCCGACCGCCGCTATCACACGCGAATGGCTCGCGTCGATCCAGTGGCGCCGTCAAAATAGTAGGTACACCCCACATGAACATCACCACACCCGAAGCGCTCCGCGAAATCTATGCGCCAGCCATTGAACGCGCCCGCCTGAAATCCATGCGACGCCTCGACGTCCATTGCCGCCGCTTCATCGAGAAATCCCCTTTCCTCTGTCTCAGCACGCAAGGCCCGAATGGCGCCGACGTTACGCCTCGCGGCGATCAACCCGGATTCGTCCACATCCTCGACGACACAACAATCGCCATCCCCGACTGGCCAGGCAACAACCGCCTCGACTCGCTCACCAACATCACCCTCAACCCCCAAGCCGGCCTGCTGTTCTTCATTCCCGGCGTCGATGAAACCCTCCGCCTCAACGGCACCGCCGTCATCACACTCGACGCCGCAATCCTTCAATCCTGGACCGTCAACGACAAGCACCCCAAATCCGCGCTCATCGTCACCATCCGGGAAGCCTTCCTCCACTGTGCCAAAGCACTGATACGCTCCCGGCTCTGGCACGACGATTACAAGATAGAGCGCGCCGAACTCCCCACGTACGGCCAAATGCTCAAGGATCAAATCGACGTCGAAACCACTGTCCAGGAAATCGAACAGTCTATCGCCGAAAGCTACAAGAACAAACTGTACTGACCGCGCCGCTAATCAGTAGCGGCGCCGTCAAAGGTCCGTTTACGAGGTGGGTCTAATAATGGTGCGCCCGGACCGATTCGAACGGCCGGCCTTCTGGTTCGTAGTGAGGATGGTGGGTGTCCGCATCTAACAGCGGCCCCCGTCTTTTCTCCCAATGGGGGAACAAGCCTTATGCGCTTCACTATTGCGGGGAACCGGGTATCGGAGCCGTTGCTACGGGAGTTCGCAGCGGTGCGGGGATACTCGCGGCGTTTTCCCTGAACCTTTCAACGAAACTGCTCGTACTTTTCACCCATAGTGAGCTGACGGAACAGACCCAATGGAGTGCCTGCACAGTTTCAAAATATGAGCGAGGTAGATCGAGTTTGATTATTGGTTCATGATGCGCAATTCGATTTCGAAGAATCCGAATCCGCTCTAATTGCAAGAAAATATCGGGACGTTTCTTTTTTGTCCGCGAGATCCCGCCAACACCGTCCGGTCGTTCGTCCCACGCGTTCGGGAAGGCCTTGTGCAGATGCGGTCGCCACAACAAGTTCTCGTACCTTGTCGAGATTAATGATGTCCAAAAGCCTAGACGTAATTCAGCGACCAACGCGCCGGGTGTTACGCTCTTACGATTCTGTTCAAGGTCAAATTTTGCTCGGTTTACTTTGTCGAGTTGATTCTCGTGCAAATCAATGCGGTAGAACCACATTGGGCTCACCGCATCCGAAAGAATACGGTGGATGGCATTACGCAGGGCTACCTCAGTCGCTTGCCCCACGCCATACAGGGATTCCGATAGAGCGGTGTTTCTCTCGTAAAGCCGGATGGCGCGCAACCTGCTCGAACCCGCACGCTGAAGGTAGAATTGGAATCGTTCCGCCGATAGAGCTAGCTCCAATGCGCGAACCTCTTCATCGGTATAGGAAAATACTGCACGGGGTGCTGGCATGATGAACAATTGATCTTTTGTTGTCTTCTACTGTATACTGAGGTCGTGAGCTTTGGTGTCACCTCTGCCTAACCGCAAGTGCCCACGGCAAAGGAAGTAGCAAGCGGGCCGTAACCTTCGGGGCGGCCCGTTTCGCTTTTCGCGGGATCATCGCGCTGAGCCCCTTGGCTGTCAAGGAAGCGGGCGAACTA
>CAMDKT010000054.1 GCA_945900935.1 Candidatus Sulfopaludibacter sp. SbA3
GCACAATCGTATCCCAGACCTACGAAGGAGACCGTGTCTTCGGCGTGAACGTCATCCTGAATGCCGATGCTCGCAAGAATCCCGAAGACGTGGGAAAGCTGATGCTCCACAACAGCGAAGGCACACGCATTCCGCTGCGGCAACTGGCGGACATTTACGAAACCACGGGCCGCTACGTCGTCCTGCACGAAGCCACACGCCGACGGCAAGCGGTCACCTCGAACGTGGCCGGACGCGATGTCGCTTCCTTCGTGGACGAGGCGCGCAAACGGATTGAAGCCGAGATCCGCTTCCCTTCGGGCGTTTATGCCGTTTACTCCGGAGCGGCGGAAGCACAGGCCGTCGCCCAGCGAGAAATCCTACTGTCCTCCACTGTCGCGGGCGTTGGCATCGTGTTGCTTCTCGCGATTGCGTTTCACAACTTCCGGAATCTGGTCCTGGTGCTGGCGAACCTTCCGTTCGCGCTAGCAGGCGGGGTCTTGGCCATCTTCCTCTCGGGCGGCTGGCTCACGCTGGGCTCACTGGTGGGGTTGGTCACGCTCTTCGGTATCAGCACGCGCAACTCGATCATGATGATTTCGCACTTCGACCATCTGGTTAGGGTCGAGGGGCATTCGTGGAATATGGAAACCGCACTGCGGGGTGCCTCCGAGCGCTTGGTGCCGATTTTGATGACGGCGCTGGTCGCGGGCCTGGGACTTCTGCCCATCGCCATCGGGAGCGGCGATCCCGGTCGCGAGATTGAAGGGCCCATGGCCATCGTGATTCTGGGCGGACTCGCGACATCGACTGCCCTCAATCTTCTAGTGCTGCCGACCCTAGCGCTACGCTTTGGTCGATTTGAAGCTACGGCCGAGGGAAATGAGTAGATTCTATGGCGCAGGCGCCAGCCAGCCTTGCAATCTAGGAACGGCACATCCGCACCGCCCGTCGGCTTCCGGGGAATATCTGGGCGCTCGGGCTAGTATCCATGTTCATGGATACTTCTTCCGAGTTCGTGCATAGCTTATTGCCAATCTTCATGGCATCAGTGCTTGGGTGCAGCATGCTGCTTCGGCGTTGTGGAAGGCATCGCCGAAGCCATCGCCTCCCTCTCAAAAATGTTCTCGGGGGCCCTCAGCGACTACTTTGGCAAGAGAAAGCCGCTGATGCTTTTGGGCTACGGACTCAGCGCGGCCACCAAACCTGTATTTCCAATGGCCTCGTCGATCATCTCGGTTGCCGCGGCGAGGTTTCTTGATCGGGTGGGTAAAGGCCCGGCGCGCGTGAACAACTGGAACGGCGCAGGCGTCGCTCCGAACATGCAGGATCAGTTCTCCACTCGGATGGACCACTCCTTCAGCGACAGTCACAAGCTGTTCGGACGCTTCTCCTGGAGTAACATCACGCGCGGCGGCTTTGATTTCTTCGGCAACGGCGCAGGATGGGTGAATCCCGGCGGGAGCGGCCTGCCGATCGACGTCAACGCCCGCAATCTGTCATTGGACGACACGCCGACGCTGCTGCTGAATGTCCGCTATGGATTCGTGAGGCAGTGGGTGGCGCGGGATCCGCCATTGAACGGCCTCGACCTGGCGACTCTTGGATTTCCCTCCGAAGTTCAACGCGCAGGTGGGCGCGCGTGCCCTTCCCTCATTCGGGTGGACGCGCAATGAAAAGCCGAAGATCGCCTACACCCACCGGTGGTTCATTCTGATATACTTGCCAACTCAATTTATGAAACGCAGATTCTTTGTAGGCACAGCAGTCACGGGCGCGGCGCTTTCCGGCGCTCCGGCAAAAAAGCCGAAGGCGGGCGGCATCCCGATGAAGGAGTTCGGCAAGACCGGAGCGAAGGTCACCGTCATTGCGCAGGGCGGCGCCAGGATGGATCTGCATCCAACCGTGGCCGACGCGGCGGACCACGTCCGGCGGATGTACGAACTGGGGATCAATTTCTTCGACTGCGCCCACAGCTACTGGGACGGTAAGGCCGAAGAGGCTTACGGCATCGGATTGAGCGGCGTCCGGAAAAACGTATTTCTGACGACGAAGTCCACGAAGCGGACCCGCAAAGAAGCCGAAGCCGAGTTGCATCTCTCGCTGCAACGGCTGAAGACGGACCATGTGGACCTATGGCAGATACACAGCCTGCAAACCAACGAAGACATTGATCGCGTCTTAGCGCCCGGCGGAGCGATGGAAGCCTTTGAAGCGGCCAAGAAGGCGGGCAAGTGCAAGTTTATCGGCTTCACGGGACACTATGACCCGGACATTCATGCGCGCATGTTGAAGGCCTATGCCAAGTGGGACTCCGTGCTGATGCCGGTGCATGCCGCCGACCACGCGTACCTGAGCTTCGAGAAAACGCCGCTGCCGCTGGCGGTGGAAATGGGGATCGGCATCCAGGCGATCAAAGTGTTCTGCAAAGCATTCCTGCTGCGGTCGCTGAGCCCCACCGAGTGCCTGCGCTACACGCTGAGCCACCCCATTCACGTAGCCGTCTGCGGCGCTGGCACGCAGGGACAAATGGAAGACAACATCCGCACCGTTCAGAATTTCAAGCCGCTGACGCGGGAAGAGATGGCATCCATGCAGCAGCGGGCCATCGTCGGGCAGGGCGTGTATACGGGCCCCACCATGGAGTATTGGAAACGGAAGAACGCGTAATGGCCGATAGAAAATACTCTCTCAAGGAAATGAATTTCATGCGTTTGCTGCCGCTTGCACTTGCCTCCGCCCTGCTGTGGGGACAGTCGTTCACGGGCACCATCTCGGGCACCGTTCAGGACGCCTCCGGGGCCGTGGTTCCCGCCACCAAGATTTTGCTCATCAACTCAAACACGAATGAGCGCCGCGCCCAGCAGAGCAACGCCGACGGATCCTACCTGATCCCGTTGGTGCCCCCCGGCAGCTACCGGCTGGAGGCGGAAGCGTCCGGCTTCAAGAAGATGATCCGGCCGAACGTGGTTGTGGAAGTGAACCAGAGCTTGCGCATCGACGCTGTACTGGAAGTGGGCAGCGTGGCCGAGTCGGTGCAGGTAACGGCGGAGACGCCTTTATTGCAGCCTAATACTTCGTCGCTGGGGCAAGTGGTGGACAACCGGAAGATCGTGGAGTTTCCGCTCGCCGGCCGCAACACATTCGCGCTGATCTCGCTGACGGCGGGGGCGCAGCCGCTGGGCGAGTTCGGCAATCTCCCGGCGCGGGCCAACGCCTACGCCTCCGGGTACTTCAGCATGAACGGCAGCCAACCCCTGAGCAACGAAACGCTGATTGACGGTGTTCCCGCCAACGCCGCCACAACCAACGCCCCTGGGCTGACTCCCTCCGTCGACGCGATTCAAGAGTTCAAGGTGCAAAGCGGCAACTTTACCGCCGAGTTCGGACGCACCGGCGGCGGCGTGGTGAACCTGGTCTTCAAGTCCGGCACGAATCAGTTGCACGGGACGTTGTACGAATTCCTGCGCAACAGCGCATTTGACGCCAACAACTTTTTCAACAACCGGTTCGGACGGCGCAAAGCGCGCAACGTCCTTAATCAGTTCGGGGCCACGGCGGGCGGACCGCTGATCAAGGACCGCACGTTCTGGTTCGTGAGCTATGAAGGACTGCGGGACCGCCGCGCTCTGTCGCAAACCTACACGCTGCCAACGCCGCAGCAATTGCAGGGCGACTTCACCGGCACGCTCAACGGGCAGGGACAGTTGATTACGATTGCCGACCCGGCCACCACCCGTCCGAATCCCGCCGTCGCGGGCGGCTTCCTCCGGGATCTGTTCGCCGGTAACCGGATTCCGTCGAACCGCGTTGACCCCGTGGCTTCGCGGGTGCGCTCCTTCTGGCCCGCTCCGACTTCGCAGGGAACCGGCCCGGCGCGCGTGAACAACTGGAACGGCGCCGGCGTCGCTCCGAACGTGCAGGATCAGTTCTCCACCCGGATGGACCACTCCTTTAGCGACAGTCACAAGCTGTTCGGACGCTTCTCCTGGAGTAACATCACGCGCGGCGGCTTTGATTTCTTCGGCAACGGCGCAGGCTGGGTGAATCCTGGCGGGAGCGGCATGCCGATCGACGTCAACGCCCGCAATCTGTCATTGGACGACACCTATACTTTCACGCCGACGCTGCTGCTGAATGTCCGCTATGGATTCGTGAGGCAGTGGGTGGCGCGGGATCCGCCATTGAACGGCCTCGACCTGACGACTCTTGGATTTCCCTCCGAGTTCAACTCGCAGGTGGGCGCGCGAGCCCTTCCCTCATTCATGCCCACCGGCTTCCGCGCCGTTCATCAACGCGGCACTGACAATATCCGCCGCGGCGACCTGACCCACTCCGTCCAGGCCAACGTCACAAAAGTGACCTCGCGTCATAACATCAAAGTTGGCGCAGATTACCGGGTAATGCTGCTTAACGAATTTGAGCCGGTGATCTCGCAAGGCCAGTTCTTCTTTGACGGACGTTTCACCAGTTCCGATCCGCTTCGCATTCCGGCGAACTCCGGTCACAGTATCGCCTCCTTCTTGCTGGGGCATCCGAACTCGGGCAACGTGGATATCCAACCTCCGATTTCGGTGAACTACCGGTACTTTGGCGGCTATGTGCAGGACGACTTCAAGGTGAACCAGAAGCTGACGTTCAACCTGGGTGTCCGCTACGAGGTGGAGACCGGACGAGGCGAGCGGTATAACCGTCTGAGTTTCTTCGACTCGAATGCGGCAAATCCGCTGGGCGCGCGCGTGGGGATTTCCGATCTTCGCGGCGGGCTCCGGTTTGTCGGCGTCGACGGCAACGGGATCCGGCAAAAGCAGACCAACCAGAACAATTGGGGTCCCCGATTCGGCTTCGCCTATCAATTGAACGCGCGGACCGTGATCCGCGGCGGCTATGGACTCTTCTTCCTGCCTAACACCGGCGACGGCGCCGGTCCGGCAAATGCCAACGAAGGCTTCACGGCTGTTACGCAATTCGTGAGTTCCCTGGACGGCGGAATCACGCCCGCCGACCGCCTGAGCAATCCGTTCCCGCGCGGCGTGCTGCGAGGCCCCGGTTCCAGCCGAGGCCTACTCACCCAGCTTGGGCAAAATTTGACCACCGTCCGGTTCGGCGACCCCAGCGCCTATTCCCAGGCGTATAACTTCAACATCCAGCGTGAGCTGCCGGGCAACTTCCTGTTTGATATCGCCTACGCGGCGAACAAGGGAACCAGCCTGCCAGTTAGCCAGGAGAACAACCAACTCGCCGACCAGCATCTCGCGTTGGGATCGCAACTGCAGGCGCAGGTTCCGAATCCGTTCCGCGACTTTGTATCCGTCGGGACGCTCAGCCAGCCGACTGTCGCCCGCGGGCAACTGTTGCGTCCTTTCCCCCAGTTCACTGGCGTTACACAGAGGGATGTCCGAACCGGGTTCTCCATTTATCACTCCATTCAAATGAAACTGGAGCACCGGTTCAGCAACGGCTTCAGTTTCCTGGGGGCGTTCACCGCGGCCAAGCAGATCGGCACGCCGCTCGCCCATACAGTGGTGTCGGACCAGGGATTTCAGAACAATAATCAGCGCCACCTCGACCGGTCTCTCTCCGGATTCGACGTGGCGCGGCGGATCGTGTTCAGCGGGACGTGGGAACTGCCGTTTGGCAAGGGGCACGCGCTGCTGGGCTCGGCGCAGGGTCCGCTGCAGGTGGTTGCCGGCGGCTGGCAGGTCAACGCGATCGTCACTCTGCAGGGCGGCTTTCCCCTGGGCATCGGCACGGCCGCGAACCTGACCAACTCCTTTGGTGGCGGGTCGCGGCCGAACAATAACGGAACCAGCGCCGCCTTAAGCGGGTCGGAGCGGACGCTGGACCGGTGGTTTAACACGTCGGTCTTCTCCCAGCCGGCGCCATTCACGTTCGGCAATACGGCTCGAACCCTGCCCGATGTGCGGACGCCGGGGTTGACCAACTTCGATTTTTCGATAACGAAGAACACGCGGATCTCGGAGCGAATCACTACGCAGTTCCGCGCCGAGTTCTTCAACGGCTTCAACCACCCGAACTTCGGATCCCCCGGCACCGCCTTCGGGAATGCGAACTTCGGCGTGATCAGTTCCGCGCTAGATCCGCGGATTATTCAACTGGGGCTTAAGATCCTGTTTTGATGTCAGGCCGCTCGAATATCAATGGGCGGGCTGGGCGAGCTTCGTCGCCTGGCGGGCTACCATCTTCCAACCGCCAGCGCCCTTCACCCACACGTGCAGGATATTCATGTGTACGATGCTGGTCTTGCTATGGTAGAGATCGACGCCGCCCTTGACCAGAGCCGTCTTGCCATAGACGCGTACCACCGTGCCGGAATAATCGAGCCTTTCCACAATAGACTTGCCCGACACAATCGATTTGATGAAATCGGCCTTGGTCTCAAACTGGCCCGCCGAGTGGGTATACATGAGGTCCTCGCTCAGCAGTTTATCCAGCGAGGCCCCATCTTTGTGGATCATCGCCTGCTTGAGCGACTCCATTGCGGCAGTTACTTCCTTCACCGCTCCCGGATCGGATGTCTCGGCGGCAAACAGACTCAGTGCGGCTACCGCCGTCAAAAATATAATTCTCATTCTCATTGTCCTCATGTAAAAATTTCTTTCACTACTTCGCCGGCCGAAACGGTGGGCCGCTCGGCCCGTCCGTGGTGTTGAAACGTCAGCCGCAAATGATCCAGACCCATCAGCCACAGCATGGTGGCGTGAATGTCGTGTACATGAACGGGCCGGTCAGCGGCGCGCAGGCCGATTTCGTCCGTCGAGCCCACAGACCGCCCACCCTTCACGCCGCCGCCGGCCATCCACATCGTAAAGCCCCAAGGATTGTGATCGCGCCCGTCGCTCGATTCATTGAACGGTGTGCGGCCGAACTCTCCGCCCCAGACTAGCAGTGTATCCTGCAACATGCCGCGGGACTTGAGATCGGCCAGCAACCCGGCGATTGGTTTATCCGAGGCGCGGCACCACTTGGAATGATTGGCTTCAATATTGTTATGCGCGTCCCAGCCGCTGCCGGAGCCGCAATAGAGTTCGACGAAGCGGACGCCCCGTTCGACGAGCCGCCGCGCCAAAAGGCAATTGGTCCCGAAGACCGAAGTCGCCGCCTCGTCCATGCCGTATAACTTGCGCGTCGCCTCTGATTCCTTCGTCAAATCCACCGCTTCGGCGCCGGCCGATTGCATCTGGTAGGCGAGTTCGTAGGAGCGAATCCGCGCGTCCAGTTCTGTATCGTCCTGCTTGTTCTCCGACCACATCTCGTTCAGCTTACGCAACAATCCGAGTTCGTTCCGCTGCTGCTGATCGCTGATTCCGGTCGGCGGCTTTAGATCGAGAATTGGCGTATCGCCACGGCGGAATTGCGTGCCCTGATAGAGGGCCGGCAGAAATCCAGAGTTCCAATTATTGGAGCCGCCGAGCGGATCCTGGTCGTCGGTCAGCACCACGAATGACGGCAAATTCTTGTTAGCCGTTCCGAGACCATACGTGGACCAAGCGCCCAGCGAAGGACGTCCGGCGAGTACCGATCCCGTGTTCATTTGGCAAACCGACCCAACATGGTTGATCCCATCCGCCCAACACGAACGAATGATTGCCAGATCGTCAACGTGTTCGCCGACGTGCTTATACCAATCTGAAACCCACGCCCCGCTCTGGCCGTACTGCTTCCATGTACGCGGTGACGCCATCAACGTGTTATCGGCTGTGCCTCGCGACGTCTGGGATGGTTTGCGAATGGAGGGCGGGAGCGGCTGCCCGTGGAGTTTCGTCAGTAGCGGCTTGGGATCGAACGTATCAACCTGACTGGGGCCGCCCTCCATAAAGAGAAAAATCACGGATTTTGCGCGCGCTGGATGGTGCGGCGCCTTGGCGGCCAGGGGATCGGCGGGCGAGGCGGCGAGCAGGTCCGCTAGCGCCAATCCAGCCAGCCCGCTGCCGGCGCGGGTAAAAAACTCCCGCCTGGAGGCGACGTTCCAATGATGGCGAAGTCTGGAGTTCACGTTTGCACCTCTAATTCATGTACAGGAATTCGTTGGAGTTTAGCAGCACATGGCAGAAGCCGGCGAATGCGGCCACCCGCTCCGGGGCCACTCCCACCGGCATCTTTTCCGGCATCGGGACTTTCTCGTTCCGGCCCAGGCGCTCGCGGATGAGTTCCGTCTGCTCGTTCATGTAAGCGAGTACCTGTTCCCGTTCGCGCTCATTTGGCGGGCGCGAAAGAGCGATCCGATAGGCGCGATCAACCTGTTGCGCCGCGGAAAGCCCGGCGTCGTTCAACACGCGCGCGGCCAGAGACTGGGACCATTCCAGCACGAGCTGATCGTTCATCAGCATTAATGACTGCGACGGAATCACGGTTCGGAAGCGGCGCGCGCAACTCTCCTGCGGATTGGGCGCGTCGAAAGCATCGAACATTGGACAGACCATGATGCGCTTTTCGAAAATGTACACGCTGCGCCGGTTCGCCTCCGCCGGATCCTCCTCCGCTTTCCACCCTCCGTACTTAGCGGGCACAGTCCCCGGAGGCAGCGGGGGATGCACGCCAGGCCCGCCCATCTTGCCGTTAAGCCGTCCGCTCGCCAGCAGCATCGAATCTCGTATCGCTTCGCCCTCCAGCCGATGCCGGTCGTAGCGCCACAACAGCTTGTTGTCCGGATCCGCTTTTGACGATTCGGCGCGCCCGTCCGACGAGCGCTGGTAGGCGTCCGACAGCATAATCAGCCGGTGCATTTTCTTGACGCTCCATCCGTTTTCCTGGAACGTGGCGGCCAGATAGTCCAGCAGCGGTTGGTTCGACGGCCGGTCACCCATCATTCCCAGGTCGCTCGGAGAGTCGGCGATCCCGCGGCCAAAGTGATAATGCCAAATCCGGTTGACCATGACGCGTGCCGGGAGCGGATTTTTTGAATCGGCCAGCCAGTTCGCCAACACGGTTCGGCGTCCGGTTGAATTAATAGCGGGGAGCGGTGAAATCTTCGGGTTCCCCGGATTCAAAATCGATAGAAACCCCGGCTGTACCTCTTCACGGGGCGCATCCCAAGCGCCCGCCGCCAGGACGTGCGTCTTCGGGGCGTCGCTGCTGTGATCGATGATCGTTTGCGCTTCCGGCGGTTCGGACGGCTTGAGTGAATCGAACTTCTTCAACTCGGCCTCCAATTCAGCGTATTGCTTCTTCTGCTCGCCCTTCAGTTCCCGAGCCAATGCCCGCTCCTGATACGTGATCTGCGGCATGGCTTTGATGGCCAACAACTGCTGGAGTGGCGTGCGCCGCGCCAGATCGGCGGCCAGCGCAACTTTCGTGCCTTCGGAAAAGCGGATTTTGTAGAAATCGGATTTCGCTTTGGCCACGGGCGTTGTCAGCGCCTGCATTCCGGTGCGAATTTCCTTGGTCTTCTCCTCCCAAACGGCGCGTTGCCGCAGGTATGTCTGGAGTGGATCGCCCGCGAGAAGGTTCAAATGGTCATCCTCGCGAATGTTGGCGAAGAAGGCCTGCAAACGGTAGTAGTCCTTGTGCAAAATCGGATCGAATTTGTGATCGTGGCAGCGGGCGCAGCCAAACGTCAAGCCGAGGAAAACGGAACCAACGGTGTCGGTAATATCGTTCAGGATTTCCTGTCTGCGCAACTCGATAACGGGCTGATTGGTTTCTTCGGTGAAGTGGCGGTTGAAAGCCACGGCGATCCGGGCGTTCTTGTCGTGCGGATACAATTCATCGCCGGCGATTTGCTCGCGGATGAACTGGTCATACGGTTTGTCGCTATTGAATGCGTCGATCACGTAATCGCGATAGCGCCAGATGTTGGGACGGGGCTCGTCGGACTTGAACCCGTTCGAATCGGCATACCGGGCCAAATCCAGCCAGTGGCGTCCCCACCGCTCGCCGTAATGAGGCGATGCCAGCAGCCGGTCCACCACTTTTTCAAACGGGGTGGCGGAGCGATCTGAGACAAACTCCTGCACTTCCTCCGGGGTGGGCGGCAGTCCGGTAAGGTCCAGCGAGGCGCGGCGGAGCAGCGTGACGCGGTCGGCGGGCGGGTTTGGCTGCATCCGCTTTTCGGCAAGTTTGGCGTGCAGGAACGCGTCCACGGGATTGCGTTGCGGCTTCGCGCCGGCGGGAACGGTTGCCTTGGCGACGGGTTGAAAGGCCCAATACTTCTTTTGCCGTTCGGTAAATACGGCGTTCGCGGATTCGGATTTCGTCTCCAAAGTACCGTCCCAAGCGGCACCGCTGTCGATCCACTTCTTCACTAATGCAATTTCAGAATCGGCGAGGCGGCCGCCGAACGGCATTTGTGGTTGTTCCTGCCCGGTAAGCCTGCGGTAGAGGTGGCTGGCCGCGGCGTCACCGGGGACGATTGCGGGCCCGTGCTGCCCGCCTTTGATCGCGCTCTCCCGAGTGCGAAGGTCGAGCCCCGCCATCACCGGAGCTTTCGCGTGACATCCCGTACATTTGGAGGCCAGCAGCGGCGCGATCTCTTTCGTGAAAGAAACAGGCGCCTGCGCATTGGCCAGTACACACCCAAGTCCCAATAGTAAAATCCGCATCCGCCCTCCGTGTTGAGTCTATCTCAAACAGGGCCGGGTGGGGAATAGCTGTGATAGGATAACTTCTCGCTTATGCGGACCTTAATAGCCTTCTCCACAATACTGCTGATTGTCAGCGGGTGTTCGCTGCCCGCCCAGGAAGCCCGCAGCATAATATTGGGGCGCGTCATAGACAATTCCGGTGGTGCCGTAGCCGGGGCCGCCGTCGAAGCCGCCAACACCGAAACCGGTGTCCGGATCTCCGCGAAAACCAACTCCAGCGGCGACTATCTTCTCCCTTATCTCGTTCCTGGTCCGTACACTGTGACCTTGCAGGCCGCCGGCTTCAAGAGAACGGAGCGGTCCGGCATCCAGACTCGCGTCAACGACCGGGTCACGCTGGATTTCACGCTTGAAATTGGCGCGGTCACTGAAAGCGTTCAAGTACGCGCCGATACGCCGTTGCTCGATACCTCCACGACGTCGATGGGTCAGGTGATAGACAGCAAGGCGGTACTCGAACTTCCGTTGCTCGCCGGTAATGTGACGCCCATGGCGGCCTTGTCCCCCGGCGTGCTGTTTATGCCCAGTTTCCCCAAAGACGTGCGCCCGTTCGATACCGGGTCCGGCTCGGCCATTGCTGGAGATGGGACCCGCGTCGGCACCGCGCAGTTCATGTTGGACGGCGCTATGAACAATGCCAACCAGGGATTCGCTTACTCGCCGCCGCCCGGCGTCGTGCAGGAAGTCAAAGTGCAGACGGCTTCTTTCGACGCCAGCTACGGCTATATGACCGGCGTCGCCGTGAATATGAGCTTGAAGTCGGGCGGTAATCAACTCCATGGTCAGACTTACTACTTCAATCAGAACCCGCTGTTCTACGCCAATCGATTTTTCCTGAATCGAGTGGGCACGCCTAAGATCGCCTATAAGTCGCACCGCTGGGGCGGTACGGCGAGCGGTCCCGTCGTTCTACCCAAACTTTATGACGGACGCAACAAAACCTTCTTTATGTATGGCTACGAAGGCATGTGGACGTTTGATCCGGTCTCCATCGGCTTTGAAGCGGTGCCTACGGCCGCCCAACGTACCGGCGATTTCTCCAGTCTTCTGGCGTCGGGCGCGCGCTACCAGATCTACGATCCCCATACGATCGCGCCGGCCGCCAACGGTTTGTTCAGCCGCCAGCCTCTTGCCGGAAATCGAATCCCCGCCAGTCAAATCAATCCGCTGGGCTCGAAGATTGCCAATCTCTTCGACTTACCCAATCTTCCCGGCAACGCCGACGGTGTGAATAACTACACCAACGGGCGAAACTCATACGACACTTTCTACAACCACATTGTCCGCATCGATCACAATGTCTCCGACAAACAGCGTTTCTTCGTGCGAGTCAACGGGACGCGCAATCTGCGTGATCAGGATAAGCGGCACTCAAATACCGTGGGCCACCGGCTCTACCGTTATAATCGGGGCGCGGCCGTCGACCACGTTTACACGCTGTCGCCGCAGTTTTTCATCAACTCGCGTTATAGTTACACCCGCTACATCGACGGGATTGACCCGAACCAGATGGGCTTTGACATCCAGGCGATAGGATTCTCCTCCACGTTCTCCAACCAGATCAAGGCGGTGGATCCGGCGCTGCTGCGCTTCCCGCGCATCGACACCACCGGCTACTCTTCGCTGTCGGTGCAGAGCCGGAATCGCAACCCGGTCGATACACACGACTTCGCTGTCAATGCAACGCGGATCTTCGGATCCCATACCGTCCGCTTTGGCCCGGGGTATCGCGTCTACAGGCGCAACTCAAGGGATCTGGGACCTTCCTCCGGCCTGTTGGCGTTCAATACCAACTGGACACGCGGCCCCCTGGACACCTCCGGCGCCGCGCCCATCGGCCAGGGTTTGGCGAGTCTTCTGTATGGTCTGCCGACCGGAGGCTCGTTCCCGATCAACGCCAACTACGCCGAACAGGTGAAGATCCTCGCCGCCTATGTGCAGGACGATTGGAAAGTAAGTCGCAAACTTACTGTGAGTCTCGGCTTTCGCTTCGAGTTGCCTTCGCCCATGACCGAACGCTTCGATCGCAGTGTGCGCGGATTTGACTTTGACGCCGCGAGCCCGATCGAAGCGGCTGTGCGCGCCAATTACGCGGCTCGCCCGATCCCGCAAATCCCATTGGATGCGTTTCGCCTGCGCGGCGGCTTAACCTATCCCAATGTCAATGGACAGCCCCGTAACCTCTGGGACACTAGCCAGAGTAACTTCATGCCTCGTATTGGCTTTGCGTATTCGGTTAGTGGAGACACCATTGTCCGCGGCGGATACGGTATCTACTATGAACCCATTGGCGTCCCCAATAGCGACGTGATTCAGACCGGGTTTACACAAACCACTCAATTAGTGCCCAGCGTCGATAACGGTCAGAACTTCATTGCCACGCTGGCCAATCCGTTTCCCGGCGGCTTGCTCCTGCCTACCGGAGCAGCCGGAGGATTACGAACCAATCTGGGCCAGGGCGTTAGCTTTTTTAACGCGACGCTCGACAATCCCTATATGCAGCGGTGGCAATTCGCGCTGCAGCGGAGTCTCCCGGCGGGATCGGTTCTGGAGGTCTCCTATGTCGGCAACCGCGGCGTACGACAACGGATCAGCCGGAACCTCAACGCGTTGCCGAACCGGTATTTAAGTACGTCCCCAGTTCGTGATCAGGCCACCATCAACCTGTTGAACGCGCAAGTTGTGAATCCGTTCTATCCGCTTTTGCCGGGAACGGGTCTCGCCGGCAATACTGTCCCACGGTCTCAGTTACTGCTCCCGTACCCGCAGTTCACCGCGGTCGGCATGGATACGAATCAAGGTTATTCCTGGTATCACTCGATGCAAACGCGTTTTGAAAAACGCTTTTCGTCCGGCTTTATGTCAACGCTGTCCTGGACGTGGTCCAAACTTATGGAGGCCCGATCTTACTTGAATGCCGGCGATCTAATGCCTGAGAGGGTTATCTCGGATCAGGACCGCACGCAGCGCGTAGCTATCACCTCGATCTATGAACTGCCATTCGGCAAAGGCAAGCCCTGGGCCAACCGCGCCGGCGGCTTTGGGTCCCGACTCTTCGGCGGTTGGCAGGTTTCGGGCATCTACCAGCTACAGAGCGGTCCCCCGCTCGGCTTCGGCAACGCGTTGTTCCGGGGCAACTTAGGCGATATTCCCATCGCAAAGGGGCAGCGCACGGTGGATCGTTGGTTCAACGTCGATGCCGGCTTTGAGCGCAACTCGGCGGCGCAACTGGCTTCCAATCTGCAGACGCTCAGCACGCGGTTTTCGGGAATTCGCGGAGACGGAACGAACAACCTCGATCTGGCGTTCGTTAAAAATACGGCGATCAAAGAGGGAATCACTCTCCAGTTCCGCGCTGAGGGAATCAACGCGCTGAACCATCCGCAATTTCTGACGCCGAACACGACGCCACTGAGCAGCGCCTTCGGGCAAGTAACTCAGGAATGGTCTTCTCCCCGGACCATCCAGTTTGCGTTGAAGGTCATCTTCTGAAACGGCGCGGACTATTTGAATGAAAGAGTGTGTGTCTGGCAGATCCCGTATAACCTGACTTATATACACGATCAGCGCCAGAGCGACCTGCGCGCCAGCATAACCACGACCGATATCTGGGCGATGCGAAGGACTCCGGCTTTTTAGAAGTTCGAGACGGAAACTCATCGTGGCATCGAAGAGTGCATGCGGGAAGGTCCCCGCTTCACTGGGTGTCAAGGTGACAACCCCGCTCACAAGCTTTACCAATACGGTCGATTTGATCTGGCGTCTGACGTGAGCTGTGAACTAAGCAATAAAATCATTGGAGATGTGCTCCTTGAGAGATTGCAGGTGGAAGTCTAATCCGTTTCCGCTGGTCGAAGATGGCTGCCGGCTGGGGGCGCATGTCTAGGAATTCGATTCCAGCGGCGGGACGTAGTTCAACACGAAACTCACATTCAAGTCCCCAGGCTTTAACCCATTGCGCTCAGTGCTGAGCTCGACTTTATCCAATTTCGGGCGGGCGTCAAGGGGAGGGGTGACGCCGCGCAAATGCACGAACGGAAGTTAGGCTAAAACAGACTTTCCACGGAATGTTTTATGCTTACCTTGCCTTCAGCGTTTAGTACTTGATTAGCGGGCAGATCCGCGCAGATTGTTAGGAATGAGAGCGGAAACATCGTGTTCGCGGCTCGGACCACAAAGCGGCCTATTCGCGCAGGGATAGGGTGACCCTCGAAAACAGCGGTGCGTTTGCTGTCAACCCGCCAATTAGGCAGGCGTTATCCTCCGCGCCGCCATCGGGGGAGTGGGCCAGGGTTTGTGAGCGGGGCAAGATCAGTTCCCGCGAGCGCCCAAGGATCAGGTGGTGTCTTTGGATGGTTGCGCTTTACCAAACATGGCGGCGAGATTCGCAGCCGCGGAGCCTGTCGTTTTCTTGGCCATGGTGCGAATCACGGTTGTGAAGGCCGCAAACGCTTCCGCTCCACGCTGATTTTTGGAACACTGGGAGACCTTCCGCGCAATCACCGCCGGACGGAGTGCCCGTTCGGCTCGATTATTGGTTGGCTCAATGGCGGGGTTACTCAGGAATCGCAGCACGTTCCCGCGATCATGCTGCAACCCGATTCCTTCGAGCAGCCGCCGGTTGTCGGCATCAACGAATCGGCGGGGCCGCAGCCGGTGAGTCATCTCCTCATCCATTCGCTGGCCTTGGCTGGCATACGCCTCCACGCCGGTCTTTCCCGCCCGGTAATCGCGCCACAGAAGGTTGGCCTCTTTCAGCAGGCCCGACAGACCCAATCCAAATTCCCGTGCCCGCCCCTGTTTGCGTTCCACTACTTCCTTAATATTGCGCAACAGATGCGAGAGGCATTTCTGCTGATTGACCGCCGCCAGTTCCTTGGCTTCATAGCTTGGACCCCGGTCCGTCACCAGGGTTCCGGCGTAGTCGGCGGGCACCAATTCCCGAACCTCTTCATTGCGATGTTGGGAGCGGACCTGATACACCGTCGCCTCGTTGGTGTCGAATACCATCAACTGCGCGTCCTTGCCGCCTACGGACCAACTGGTATCGTCGGTGTAGACGACCGGCGCCTGGCCGATTCCCGTTCGCGCGTCCTGATAGGCGGTGCCCACCACTCCGGCCGCCTTCCGTAGCGCATCCTGGGTGATCGCGCCTTGCGTCAGTGTGACCCCCGTCGTCTCCAGCAAGATCGCCGGCAGCTTGCGGACCGGCACGCCTTGGCCGTAGTGGAGCGCGTGCGCCATCGCTTTCAGGCGCGGCCCCACTCGATGCGCGGTGGCCCCATATTGATCGGG
>CAMDKT010000055.1 GCA_945900935.1 Candidatus Sulfopaludibacter sp. SbA3
CGGCAAGGTCATCGCCGCGCCGCTGACCCTTTACGACTGCTCACTGGTGAGCGACGGCGCAGCCGCTGTCGTCCTGTCCGCGAACAAGGGGCAGGTTAAGGTCCTCGCCTGCGCCCAAACTTCAGACCACGTCGCCCTCCGCGACAAAGCTGAAATCACGCATCTCCCCTCCATTCAGCGCGCAGCCCAGCAGGCCTACAAAATGGCCAAACTCTCAGTCAACGACATTCACTTCGCCGAACTCCACGACTGCTTCACCATCGCTGAGATTTTGGCCGTCGAAGAACTCGGCTTTTGCAGGAAAGGCGAAGGCGGCCCGTGGAGTCAGGCGCAACCGATTCCCATCAACCGCAGCGGCGGTTTGAAGAGCAAGGGCCACCCCGTCGGCGCCACCGGCGTCGCCCAGATTGCCGATGTCACGCTCCAACTCCGCGGCCAGGCCACCGGCTGGCAACTCGAAAACGTCGACATCGGCCTGGCGCAAAACCTCGGCGGAAGCGGCGCTACCAGCGTCGTCACCATTCTTGGAAAAGGAAATTGAAATGACCGTCTACCCGGAAACGCGCGTCTGGTCTCTGATAGGCGACAATGTAGCTCTGGATTCCGTCGTCGACGGCGTCTCGCTTTTCCGGAAAACAATATGAAACTCGCCGCTCGGATGGATCGCATCCTCATCGAAACCGCCTTCGAAGTCCTGGTGAAGGCCCGCGCTCTGGAAGCCCAGGGAAAGAGCGTCGTGCATCTCGAAATCGGCGAGCCCGATTTCGAGACTCCGCCCCACGTCATCGCCGCCGCGAAGACGGCGCTCGACGAAGGCTGGACGCACTACGGCCCGACGCAGGGCTATCCCGATTTCCGCCAGGTTATCGCGACCCACGTCAGCGAAACGCGCGGCATAAACGCCGGTCCGGAGCACGTTTGCGTTGTCCCCGGCGGCAAGCCGATCCTGTTCTTCCCCATGATGGCCCTGCTGGACGTGGGTGACGAAGTGATCTATCCCAACCCCGGCTTCCCCATTTATGAGTCGATGATCCGCTTCCTCGGCGCGACTCCCGTTCCGATGCCGCTCGTCGAAGCACGAGGCTTCAGCTTCGATCTGAACCGCTTCAAAGACAGCCTTACCGACAAGACCAAGATGGTGATCCTTAATTCGCCGCAGAACCCCACCGGCGGCGTGATCCCAGCCGAAGACATCGTCGCCATCGCCGATATGGTTCGCGACCGCGACCTCATCGTCCTCAGCGACGAAATCTATTCCCGCATTTATTACGAAGAGAAACCCGCCTCCATCGCCTCCCTTCCAGGAATGCAGGAAAAGACCATCATCCTCGACGGCTTTTCCAAGATCTACGCGATGACCGGCTGGCGCTTGGGTTACGGCGTCATGCCCACATGGCTGGTCGATCCTGTGAACAAGCTGATGGTGAACTCCAATTCCTGCACCGCCAGCATGGTCCAACGTGCGGGAATGGCCGCGCTCACCGGCCCGCAGGACGCCGCCCTCGCCATGGTCGCCGAATTCCGGAAACGGCGCGACGCTTTTATCGCCGGACTCAATACGATTCCCGGCTTCCGCTGCCCCATCCCGCAGGGCGCTTTCTACGCATTTCCCAATATCGAAGGCACCGGCCGCACGTCAAAACAACTCGCTGACGAACTGCTTTATGAAGCCGGTGTGGCTTGCCTGAATGGCGGCGCCTTCGGCCAGTTCGGCAACGGATACATCCGATTCTCCTACGCCAATTCGCTGGAAAATTTGATGGAAGCCGTCGACCGGATGAAAAAATATTTGGCCAGATAGCTCCAGCGCCGTCGGCTATACTGAGGGCTTATTCTCATGGACGGTCGTTCGATTATTTTAGCCGCCGCGCTCTGTCTCGCCTCCTGCTCCAATCTGCGGGAGCAGCAAGCCATCGACCGTCTGCAACCCTGCAAACATGCCGACGGCCCTACCGATGGCTTCTGCGGCACGCTCGATGTTTTCGAGGACCGCGACGCGAGATCCGGACGGAAAATCGCTCTTAAAATCATCGTCTTTCCGGCCCTCAAACGCAGCGCCGCCAAAGACCCGCTGTTCTTTCTCGCCGGCGGCCCAGGCCAAGGCGCAGCTGACATTGCCCGCATGGGCCGCGAACTGTTGCGCCGTATCGGCGCTGATCGCGATCTCGTCTTCGTCGATCAACGTGGTACCGGCAAGTCGAACCCGCTGGAATGCAAGCCTGATAAAAACGAGGAAGACGACGACAGCGAAGCCAAAGCCATCGCCCGCCTCCGCGCCTGCATGGAGAAACTGCAAGCCAAGGCCGACCTCACCAAATACACGACCACCATCGCCATGGACGATCTCGACGACGTTCGCCAATTCCTCGGCTACACCAAAATCAACCTCTACGGCGGCTCCTACGGCACCCGCGCTGCCATCGTCTACGCCCGCCGCCATACCGCCAATACGCGCGCCGTCATCCTCGACGGCGTCGCTCCCACGGACATGCGCCTCCCGCTCTACATGGCCCGCGACAGTCAACGCGCCATCGACCTTCTCTTCCGCGATTGCGCCGCGGACAAAGGCTGTAACGAACGCTTCCCCAACCTCCGCGCCCGCCTGGAAAAACTCCTCGCCGCTCCCGCGAAAAAGATCAGCTACATCCACCCGCGGACCGGCGCCGAAAAGTCCGGCGACGTGAAGCGCATCGTCCTCGGCGGCATCCTTTTCACCGCCCTCTATTCCCCAAAAACCGCCGCCCTTGTCCCACTCTTAATTGAGCAAGCGGAGAAGGGAATCTATACCGGCTTCTTCGCCCTCGGTGCCGCCTTCGACCCCGCCTCGGCCTCCATCGCTCAAGGCATGCATTTCTCCGTCGTCTGCGCCGAAGACGCTCCGCGCATCGAGCCGGGCTCCGTCCAACGCGAAACCGTCAACACGTTTCTCGGCGCGGAAATGGCCGAAATGCGTTTGAAAGCCTGTGCATTCTGGCCCAAAGGCAAAGTGGATCCGGACTTCTTTGTCAACGCCCCCATCGACCTTCCCACCCTTATCCTCTCCGGAAATCTCGACCCCGTCACGCCCCCCTCCTGGGGCCAACAGATAGCCGAAACCTGGAAGAACGCCAGCCACATTACCGTCCCCGCCACCGGACACGGCGCGGCCGGCGCGGGCTGCGTCCCCAAGCTCATGGCCCAGTTCCTGAATGAAGGCACCGCCGCCAATCTCAACCCCGCCTGCATCGAACTCGTCAAACGCCCGCCATTCGTTCTCGGACCCGCCGGCCCGGACCCGCTACAATGATCCACGCCCTCAACCTGCGCAAACAATTCGGCAATGTCGTCGCCGTTGACGACGTGAGCTTTTCCGCTCCCGACGGCGCAGTCACCGGCCTCCTCGGCCCCAACGGCGCAGGCAAAACCACGTCTCTCCGCATGGTCTACGGCCTGCTCAAACCCGCCTCCGGCAAAGTGGAAATCGACGGCATCGATGTCGCGCTCCGCCCCCTCGAAGCCCAGGCTCGCATCGGCGTGCTGCCCGATATCTCCGGCCTGTACACCCGCCTCACCGCCCGCGAACACATACGCTACTACGGCAATCTCCACGGCCTCAAAGGCACCGAACTCGAAGCCAGAATCGACAAGTGGGTCGATATCCTTAGCCTGCAAGACGTCATCGAACGCCGCGTTGCCGGCTTCTCCCACGGCGAGCGAACCAAAGTCGCCCTTGCCCGCGCGCTCGTCCACAATCCACAAAATATTCTGCTCGATGAGCCCACCAACGGCCTCGACGTTATGAGCACCCGCGCGGTTCGCGAACTCATCCGCCGCCTCCGCGCCGAGGGCCGCTGCGTTGTCTTCTCCAGCCACGTCATGCAGGAAGTATCGGCTCTCTGCGACCGCATCGTAGTCATCGCCCACGGCAGAGTTGCCGCTGAAGGCACCGCCGAAGAACTCCTCTTGCAAACCGGTCAGACTTCGCTCGAAGACGCCTTCGTCCAGCTCGCCGGCGTTCAAGGAGAGGCCGCATGAACGTCATTCTAACCGTCGCCCGCAAAGAGTGGGTGGACGCTTTCCGCGACCGTCGATCCCTGTACGCCCTCGTCTTCGGGTCGCTCTTCGGACCCGCCATGATCGGCTTCATGTTCAGTCAAATTGCCAGCCAGCAAAAGGGCGCGCAGGAGATCAAAGTCCCCGTCGTGGGCCGACAATATGCCCCGATTCTCGTCAACTGGCTAACGCAGCAAAGCGGCGTCGAAGTCATCGACGGCCCCGCCGATCCCGAAGCCGCCGTGCGTGATCGCAAGGTCGATTTCGTCCTCGTCATCGACAAAGAGTTCGCCGAAAAATTCCGCGACTCGCGCCCCGCGCCCGTTCAAGTTGTCTCCGACGTCACCAGCCAATCCACCCGCTCCAAAGTCAACCGCCTCAACAGTCTGCTCAACGGCTTTAGCTCCGAAACCGGCGCAATGCGCCTCATGGCCCGCGGCGTGAGTCCAATCGCAATCACCGCTCTGAAAATCGAACAAATTGAAGTCGCCACGTCCCAACAGCGCGCCGCGATGATCTTCAACTTCATCCCCATGTTTCTGGTGCTGGGGCTTTTCACGGCGGGCATGTCCATCGCCAGCGATTCGACGGCTGGCGAACGCGAGCGCGGATCGCTCGAGCCGCTGCTGATCATCCCCATCCCACGCTGGCAACTCGTCGCCGGCAAGTGGCTCGCCGCCTCCGCCTCCGCGATAACCGGCATGGTGCTGACCCTAACGGTAACGCTCATCGTCCTCTCCCGGCTGGCGCTCGAAGATCTCGGCATCCGCAACCACGTCGGCACAGCGCAGATACTGCTCATCCTCGCCGCCGTCGTGCCAATGGGGCTTGTGGCGCCCGCTTTGCAGATGTTTGTCTCCTGCTTCGCCAAGTCGTTCAAGGAGGCCCAGAGCTATCTCGGCATGCTGATCCTTCTGCCCACACTCCCCGGCATCGTGACGGTTATGTATCCCCTGACGAATCGTCCATGGATGCACCCCATTCCTGTACTCGGGCAATACGCAATGGTGACCGATATCCTCGGCGGTAAAGTCCCACCGCCGCTCTCGTTGATCGCCGCCACTGTCGTCGCCGTCCTCATAACCGCCGGACTCCTCTCGATGGCCACCAAGCTCTTTTCGTCGGAGAAGATTATCTTTGGACGGTAAGTCGAAACACGCCTGGATCCCGCCGCAAACTAGAGAGAACGAATCGTGTCGCGAAAAGAACAGAAACTCGGGGAGGAATTGGCTTCAATGTCCATTTTTGGACAGATCTCTTCTGCCCATCTCGATTTTTCTATGCCGACTGCTTGCCAACCCTTACGTGACAGCGCTTTTGCGCCACCGGGATAAATTGTGTCGGCGAGTTTTTCCCAAGTGCCGCAAATGCTGTCGTTCACGTAGGAGGCGAGAATACCAGCCTTTGCCTCAGGAAACGCTGCCTCTATTGCGGGAAAGTCACCCAGAATCCAGGCCTCTCCCTCTTCAATCGCCAAACAGAATCGTGTTGCGGGACGCGGATTACATCCATCAAGAACCGTATTCAGTTCCGCCAGAAACTCGTCGAAATTCCTTCTATCCAGATCGCACACCACAATTACAACGGCCTCATAGCCGGCTGGGAACCCTCTGCCATAGCCTTTCAGGAGGCGGGGCAAATTATCCAAGAGAATTCTCTTCCGCGGGTCTGACGATGACTTCATGGATTTCGGAATCCGCCCGATTCCCTTATATGAGATCACACGGAATGTAGCTTCCGGCCTTTTGATCCGTGGGAATAGTATGTCCAGGCATCTCTTGCCCGAAATATCTTCTGCGAGAATCTCAAAGTGCATGACTTACCTTGCGTCCAGATAGTCGCTGTACCAGAGGCCGCCAAGCGGCAACCCCTCCTTGACCATGCCGGTTACTATCGGGTCGTCGCTGGCGCGCTTCACGTGGGAATAACCGTCGCTGCCTTTCTCAACCACCCAAACTTCCTCCGGATCCAGTGCGTCAACGAAGTACGGCTGATGGGTAGTGACAAATACTTGGGAACCTGATCGGGAGTTCATGGCATGTGCGCGAAATTCTCTCGCCAACGTCTCCAGGAGTTTATGATAGAGTCCGTTTTCCGGTTCCTCAACACACAAAAACGGCGGTGGTTCCGGGTCTTCCAGAAGTAACAGATAGGCGAATACCTTCAGTGTGCCATCGGACATTTGCTGTGCGTAGAATGGGTCCTGAAATCCTTTATCATTGAATCGCAGCAGGAGTCGTCCGTCGTCTGACTTCGTTGTGCTTATCTTACGTATCCCTGGAATCTTGGTTGCAATGCGATCAAGTATTGACTTGAATTTCCCGGCATACTCCCTCTCCATGAACTGGACGACATTGCCCAGGTTATCGCCGTGAATATTGAGATGCCGTTGCGGCCCTGCCAGCGGCAGGCTCTTGGCCGCGTCGGGGGTGAAGTAACTAAGGTACCAACCCTCAATGAAGCGGCGAAAAGCTGAGATCCGAGGGTGATGCTTTAAGGCGCCCAATGTTGCAATTCCCAATTTTCGCTTGTCGTCTAATTCCACTACCTCTGTTTCACGGCTCTCTTCATTGCCCTCGGCAAGCTTGCGTTTATCTAAGTAGCTTACTAGGTCAAATTGGGTTTGACCTTCGTCAATTTGCTGGCCCTCCGTTTCGCCCCGCCATACAACGCCCGTCCCTTCGTTGAGTATTAAGAACGACAATGGCCAACCATGCTTCTGGCCCTTCCGGCGCTGACGAAGCCTTTCTTTCTGGACGTAGGGACGTCCGGAAGAATCTTGATCGATGGAAATCTCATACGTTATCGGACGGGCGTTTCCGTCTTCCTTGTAATAGACTTCAAACTCGATGGGGCCGGCAGAGCCTTTCGATTTGACGTGCTCAAAGCCCCCGCGTCCGCGAGCGTCAAACGCCTCCTCGACTCCGCTCCTCAGACAATCCGCCAAAAACCCGAATGCATCGAAGAGGGTGCTCTTTCCTACACCGTTCTTTCCAATTACGGCCGTCATCGGTGTCAAGGGGCGAAATTCTTGCTGGCTCCAGACCTTTCCTAGCGTCACATCTCTAAGTGCCCGAAAATTCTTGATCCGTATTCCTTCAATCCGTGCCATGGCAATATTCGTCCAGTCGGTTTCGTTCGTCCGCGCTCAACCTATCAAGCTTACCCCACGACTTCTCCGCCTCAACCCCCAAACGGCCTGAAACTCAACTACATTCGCTTCCTGGCCTGCCCGTAGGCGAGCCGTTCCAACCACGCCACCATATGCGCTTTATACCCATGAAACCGTGCATCTTTTTCCCAGTTCATCACTCCATGCACGCCGTCCTCCACCGTATATAACTCCACCGGAATCCCCCGCGCCTTAAACAAGGAAACATGTAACTGCGCCTGATCAAATGGCACGGACGCATCCTTTGTCCCATGAATAATCAGGAACGGCGGCGTTTTCTTATTGATATAGGTATGCGGCGAAGCCTCTGCTAACTTACTCTTCGCCGCCGCCCCCCATTCCTGAATACCAAAGAAATCCCGCATCGTCCCCTTCGGCGCCTCCCCCTCAAACTTTTTCCCAAAAACAACCATGTCAATCGGTCCGTAAAAACACACCACCCCCGCCACGCCCACTTTGTTCCTGGCCCCTGCCAAGTTCACCAAATGCCCGCCCGCTGACTCCCCCATCAGTACAATCCGCTTCGGATCTACGTTAAATCGCTTCGCATTCTTCTTCACCCACTCGACCGCCGCCTCCACATCCTCCAGCGCCGCCGGGTATGGATGCTTCGGCGCCAAACGATAATCAATCGTGAACCACGCCATCCCCGTCTGGTCTAACACCGGGAACAGCGCCTGCACAAAATTCACCGTCTTGTGCCCCGCCACCCACCCGCCGCCATGCACCAGAATCACCGCCGGAAATGGCCCCTTCCCCTCCGGCACATGCGCGTCCAGAAGCAATGGCGCTCCGCCCGGAGATGAATAAGTCAAATCCGCCTCGACGCGATACCCCGCCGCCGCCAATGACACGCCAACTAACAAAAGTAGATATCTCATAACGTATTCGCCAGCACGCCTCCATCAATTAAAATCGTCGCGCCCGTAATATAACTCCCCGCGTCCGTTCCCAGTAACAACGCCACGCCCGCAATCTCCTCCGGCCGGCCCCATCTCTTCAACGCCGTGCGATTGGTGAACTCCTGCTTCTGCTCCTCGTTCAACAACCCCAACGGCAACTCCGTCAGGAACGGTCCAGGCGCAATGCAATTCACCGTCACCCCATACGGCCCCAAATCCAACGCGCTCGACCGCGCCATCCCAATCAACGCCGCCTTTGTCGCGCTATAGACATTCCGCCCCAACTTCCCGCCCATCCCCAACACGGAAGAAGTATGAATCACGCGCCCCCACTTCCTCTCCATCATCTGCGGCAGCAACGCCCGCGTCAGCCGCATAATCCCCGACAGATTGATCTCGATAATCTGATCCCATGCTTCATCGGTGATCTGGTCGGCCCGCTGCGGAATATTCCCGCCCGCATTGTTCACCAGCACGTCCACACGTCCCAGGCGCGACAGCGTTTCATCGGCCACGCGCTGCGCCTCGCCGCGCTTCCCCAGGTCGGCTGTCATGAATTCGACGCGCACCGAGAGTCCTTCTCCAATCTCCTTCGCGGCCGCTTCCAATTCCGTCGCATTGCGGCTGCAAATCATCACCGACGCCCCGTGCTCGGCGTAAATCC
Organism: Candidatus Sulfopaludibacter sp. SbA3; assembly: GCA_945900935.1. Taxonomy (GTDB): domain Bacteria; phylum Acidobacteriota; class Terriglobia; order Bryobacterales; family Bryobacteraceae. Next base: position 8,771 of record CAMDKT010000055.1, read on the forward strand.
GCGCCATCGATTTTCCCAGCCCGCGGCTCCCGCCGGTCACGAGCGCCACGCGCCCGGTGAGATCAAATAATTTCTCGTACATAGTCATCCATAATACTTGAGTGATCACCCGCCGCCAATTTTTCCTGACTGCCCTTGCCGCCACGCGCCCGCCCAACATCGTCCTGATTCTCGCCGCCGACCTCGGCTACGGCGACCTCGGCTGCTACGGCGGCGAAATCCCCACGCCGAACATGGACCGTCTCGCGGCCACCGGAATCCGCTTCACCCAGGCCTATGTCGCCGCCCCCATCTGCTCCCCGTCACGCGTCGGAATCACCACCGGCCAGTTCCCCGCACGCCATCTTATCTTCAGCTACCTCAACAATCGCCAGGCGCAACGCGCTCTCGGCATGCGTGATTTCCTCGATCCGAAAGTCCCCACTATCGCCCGAACCCTCAAAAACAAAGGCTACGCCACCGGCCACTTCGGCAAATGGCACATGGGCGGCGGGCGCGATGTCGATGACGCGCCACTCCCGCAAGCCTACGGCTTCGACGAATCCTACACCTCGTTCGAAGGCCTGGGCGACCGCGTTCTCCCGCCCGGCGCTCTCTCCGATCAAAGCGAAAAACTGGGCCAGGGCAAAATCACGCGCGCCCCGAAGCGCGAGCTTACGAAACTCTTCGTAGATCGCGCCATCGCTTTCGCCGAACGGAATAAAAAAAAGCCATTTTACATACAACTTTGGTCCGACGATGTTCACGATCCCTTCGCCCCCTCCGAAGCGCAGCTCAACAAATTCGCCAAGTTCAAGGACAACAAATACCGCCAGCAGTTCTTTGCCGTCCTCGATGAAATGGATCGCCAGCTCGGCCGCCTCATCGACGCCGTCCAATCCGAAAACACAATCGTCGTTTTCCTCGGCGATAACGGCCCCACCGCCTGGCCCCGCTATTACAACGAAAAGCTCGACCCGCCCGGCAGCACCGCCGGACTCCGCGGCCGCAAATGGAGCCTCTACGAGGGCGGTATTCGAACGCCCTTCATCGTCAATTGGAAGGGCCGCACGCCCATCGGCCGCGTCGACAAAGAAACTGTGATCGCGGCGGTCGATCTTTTCCCTACGTTTTGCAAAATAACGGGCGCGCCGCCACCCGCCAACACCGATGGCGAGGACATGACGCAGGCGATTCTCGGTAAGCGCCAACAGCGAAAGAAAGAACTGTACTGGGAATATGGCCGCTCCGAAAAGGGCTACCCCTATCCCGGACTCCCCAATGACAAGAGCCCTAACTGCGCCATTCGCAGCGGCCCCTGGAAGTTTCTGCAAAACGCCGACGGCACAAATCCGGAACTCTACGACCTTCGCCGCGCACCCAGCGAGAACCAGCTAACTCATAACCCCCGCAAGACCGCCGAACTGAGCCGGAAGTTACTCGCCTGGCGTAACTCGCTTCCTAAAATAGACCAAACGTAAACACCGCGCTCTCCGCCGCAATACTCACATACTGCTTTCCGTCAACCATATAAGTCACCGGCGACGCAAACAAGTTATGCCCCATCGAGAAATGCCACAGGTCTTTGCCCGTCCGCGCATCCACAGCCACCAGGTTGCCATCATCATCCCCGCTGAACACCACGCCGCCCGCTGTTGACACCGTGCCGGCCCACATCACGCCCGGTCCCGGCATCGGATACTCCCATTTCAATTCCCCGCTCAATACGTCCAACGCGCGCAAATAAAACTTCCCCGGCTCCGTCGGAATCCCTTCGTTCCCCGTCCCGCGAAAGCCTGACGCCGGCACCGGCTCTTTCGCCGACGCTACAATGATGTCGCACTGCTCCAGCGTCACGACATAAAGCAATCCCGTTGCCGGATTATACGACGGAGACATCCAGTTCGACGCCCCCCGCACCGACGGACACACTTTCGTCCCCGCCGGAGTCGGTATCTTTGACTCAATCACGCGAGGCCGTCCCTTATCATCCAGCCCGCTCGTCCAATCCAATTTCTTCACAAACGGCCGCGCATGAAGGAACTCCCCCGTCACACGATCCAGCACATAGTAAAACCCATTCCGGTTCGCCTGCACGAGTAACTTCCGCGGCCTGCCCCGAAACACCGCGTCGAGTAACACCAAGTTCTCATTCGCGTCCCAGTCCCAAACGTCATGCGGCGTAAATTGAAAATGCCACTTCAACTTACCCGTATCGGCATCCAGCGCCACCACGCTATCGGAATATAAGTTATCCCCGGGCCGCCGTCCCCCATAAAAATCCGGCCATGGATTCCCCGTCGGCCAATAGACGGTGTTCAACGCGGCATCGTACGATCCGGTCGTCCAAGTGGGCGCGCCGCCCATCTCCGCCGGGAACCCCCCCCACGTCTCCGACCCCGGCTCCCCCTTCGCCGGCACCGTCCAAAACCGCCACATTTCCTTGCCCGTATCCCCGTTGATTGAAGCCACAAATCCGCGCTGCCCGCTCCCGCCCCCAGCCACGCCCACCAGGATTCCGTTCTTCACCGCCAGCGGAGCAATCGACGTTGTGTACCCGCCCGCGAACGACGCGTACTCCACATCAAAAACCAAATTCCCCGTCATCCGGTTCAACGCGATCAAATGGCAATCGGACGTCACAAAATAGACCTTATCGCCCAGAATCGCCGTACCCCGGTTCACTCGCGTCCCCTTCGCGCCCGCCGCCCGGTAGTACCAAACCTTGCGCCCATTCCGCGCGTCCAGCGCGTACAGCTCATTGGTATTCGAGACATACATCAGCCCGTCGTAAACAATCGGCGACGCCTCCAGTTTCTTCGCGCCGACAACGTGAAATACCCACTTCGCCACCAGCGACTTCGCATTCGCCGGCGTGATCTGGCTCAGCGACGAATGCCGCGTCGCCGCGTAGTCTCCGTTATAGGTCAGCCAATCGGAAGCCGGTGATTTCCCGATCGCCGCCGGCGTAACCTGCGCCACACAAACCACTGAAACCGCCAACAAATAAGCGAACTTCATCGCGATTCTCCCTCGTAAGGCCGGACCGTCTGTCGAGCCAAAAACGCAACTAAATCGGCCACCGTGCCCGCGTCTGAAACCGTCGGCATCATAGACCCCTCCGGTAACTCGACGCCCGTCAACTCACTCCGCTGCAACAGATGCAGCCGCCCGTTTCCGTCCACAATCTGCACCGAATAGTTATTGAAATTCTTCGCCACTCCCTTCACCGTCCGCCCCCCGCGAAGCACCGCGGACACCGCCCGATACCCATCCGCAATCCGCGCCGACGGCTTCATCACAGATTCCCGCAACTGATGCGCCGTCCGCTCCGCTCCAACATTCGATAGATCCGGACCAGGATACCCGCCTACGCCCCCAATCATGTGACACCCCGAACACTTTCCCTTCCCGAAGAAATACGCCCGCCCCCGCGCCGCATCCCCGCCAACTTGCGCCGAAATCGCGGGCGCCGTCATTGACCGCACAAACGCCGTAATTTGCCACACTTTCTCCTCCGCCAACGGAAAGTCCGGCATGCTCGTCCCCGGCAGCCCATTCCGAATCACATCGAACAGCGCCCGGTCATCCAACCGGCTCGCCCGCCCCGACAGCAGACTCGGCCCCTGGCTCCCCTCGCCCGTCTTCCCATGGCAGCCCGAACACGACCCCATATAGAGCTGCTCGCCCGCCGCAACAGCCGCCGGAGTTGTCGGCATCTGCGCCACCGCAAATGGCGCCATCAGCGCCAGAACCAAAATCCACATCCAGCTATCATATACGGCGTTTTGCTAAAATACGTCTATGCTTCAGTCCCGTCTACTGCTACTTCTCCTGGCCGCCGCCTCCGCGGCATTCGGCCAAGCCCTCAACGGCACCATCCTCGGCTCCATCGCTGACGCCACCGGCGCTGTCGTCCAAAACGCGAAAATCACCGTTCTCGAAACCAACACCAATCTCACCCGCTCCGTTCAATCCGCCGAGTCCGGCACCTACACCTTCTCCAACCTCCCTCCCGGCGCTTACAACGTTTCCGTCGAACTCGCCGGCTTCCGCAAATCCATCCGCGACCGCGTCGATGTCGCCATCAACTCCACCACCCGCGTCGACTTCCAACTCCAACCCGGCCAAGTCAACGAGCAAATCGAAGTGACCGCCGAACTTCCCGCTCTCCAAACGGACCGCACTGACACCGGCCGCAGCATGGATCAGCGCCAAGTCTCCGAACTCCCGCTCACCATGAATCGCAACTTCCAGGGCCTCGTCAACCTGGTCCCCGGCGCCGCCCGCGCCCAACGGAATCACTCGGAATTCTTCAATTCCAACGACTCCATGCAGTCCCGCGTTAACGGCCAATCCCGCCTCGCCAACAACGTGCAATTCGAAGGCGTCGACAACAATCACCGCACCGGCCTGCTCACCGCCTACATCCCGCCCGCCGAAGCCATTCAAACCGTCGACATCACCACATCTAACTACGAAGCGGAAATGGGCCGCGCCGGCGGCGCCGTCATGAACGTCACCATCAAGTCCGGCACTAACGCCATGCACGGCAGCCTCTACGAATTCAATCGTGTCAGCGCCCTGGCCGCCCGCCGCACCGATCTTCTCATCAAGCCTCCCATCACTTACAACTACTTCGGCGGCACCTTCGGCGGCGCCATCGTCAAGAACAAGACCTTCTTCTTCGGCGACTACCTCGGCGTCCTCGATCGCCTCGGCAAGGGCAATCGCTTCACCATCCCCACCGCCGATTTCCGCGCCGGCAACCTCTCCCAGTCCCCCACCACCATCTATGACCCCGCCACCGGCAACCCCGACGGCACCGGCCGCGCGCCCTTCACCGGCAACATCATCCCCGCCTCCCGCATCTCCCCCATCGCAGCCAAACTCAACTCGCTGCTCCCCGCCGCGACATCCTCCAACGCCACCGGCGTGAACTTTGAAGGCGGCACCGTCCGCGCCAAGAACACCCACGGTTTCGACGCCAAAGTGGACCACAACCTCAACGACAACAATCGAATCAGCGTTCGCTACTCCAAGCAAAGGGCCACCGTCACCGATCCCCCGCAGTACGGCGCCCCCGGCGGTCCCGCCAACGGCGGCTTTGCCGGCACCAGCACTACTAACACGCAATCCGCCGGCCTCAACGCCACCCGCGTCATCTCGCCTTCGTTCATCACCGAAGTCCGCGTCGGCCTCAACCGATACCGCAATGACGCTTACGCCACCGACTACGGAACCAAAGCCTCCGACGCCGTCGGCATTACCGGCGTCAACATCTCCGATCTCACTTCCGGCCTCACCAACATCAACATCTCCGGCTATTCCAATCCCGTCGTCGGCTACTCGAACTCTCTCCCCTGGATTCGATTTGAGACCAACTGGAACTTCGTCAACAACTGGACCAAGACCACCGGTAAACACACCATCAAGTTCGGCGCCGATTTCCGCTTCAATCGCGACGGCCTACTGCAAACCCAGGTCTATTCCCTCCGCGGCCAGTATCGCTTCCAGACCGGCCAAACCGCCCTCAACGGCAATTCCAACCAGGGCTTCGCCAACGCCTACGCCGCCTTCCTCCTCGATCTGCCCAATGACTACGGCCGCGATCTTCTCTCCGCATTCCCCGAATACGTCCAATTCCCGCTGTTCACCTACGTGCAGGATAAATGGCAGGTCTCCAAGAAGCTCACCGTCGACATCGGCGTCCGCCACGAGCTCTATCCCCCGGCCACGCCGCGTCAGAAGGGCGGCTTCTCCAATTACGACATCGGCACCAATTCGCTCATCGTCGCCGGCGTCGGCAACAACCCCAGCAACTTGGGCCGCAAGAATTACAAGTTGAACTTCGCGCCCCGCTTCGGCATCAGCTACCGTCTCGATGAGAAGACGGTCATCCGTTCCGGTTACGGCATGAGCTACATTCCTTACGCCGATAACGGCTACGCCTACAACTTCCCCGTCCGGCAGAACAACGCCTTCAACCCCATCAATTCCTTCGTCGCCGCCGGTAAAATGGCCAACGGTCTTCCCGCGCCATTGCCGTTCAACATTCCCACCGATGGCATTATCCGCAACGCGCCCAACCAGAACTACGACGTGATTCCGCTCGATTATCACGAGGGCTACATCCAGAGCTACAACCTCGCCGTCCAGCGCGCGCTTCCCGGTAAATTCACTCTCGATGTCGCGTTCGTCGGCAACAAAGGCACTCGGATCCCCACGCAGTTCAACGCCAACCCTGGGCTAATCCTCGGCGCTGGCCGCGCGGGCCGCCCCCTATGGCCTAAGTTCGCCCGCGATACGGATACGAATGTCCGTTTCATCGGTACCTCCAACAGCTACAACTCGCTGCAAGTGAAGTTCGACCGCCGCTTCTCCGGCGGCTTCTCCATGACCACCGCCTATACATGGTCCAAGTCCATTGACATCTCCAACGACAACGGCGGCTTCGCCTACTACATCAACCCCGGCCGTTCCCGCGCCCAGTCCGACTTCGACCGCCGCCACATGTTCAACCAGAGCTACATCTGGGAACTGCCCTTCGGCAAAGGCAAGCGTTTCGCGACGTCCGGCCCGGCGAGCCACATCCTCGGCGGCTGGCAGGCTGCCAGTATTGTCAGCCTTATGACCGGCCAGTCTCTGAACATTTCCGCCCCCAACGCCACTCTCGACGCACCGGGAAATTCCAACAACCCGAACTACGTCGGCTCCGGCGGCCTGCCCGTTTCGGGGACGGTTAACTTCCGCGCCACCGGCAACAACCAGCCCACATGGTTCGATAAGTCTGTCTTCGTGGCGCCCCCGACAAGAACGTTTGGCAGCATCGGCCGCAATGCCTTCAAAGGCCCGGGCTTCGCCAACGTCGATCTCACCATCTTCCGCCGCTTCGCGATCACCGAGAAGATCAAGGGCGAGTTCCGCGTCGAGAGCTTCAACTTCACCAACACGCCGCAGTACCCCAACCCCGACGGCGGCTTCGGCAATGCGACATTCGGCCAGATCACCAACGCCGGCATCGG
>CAMDKT010000056.1 GCA_945900935.1 Candidatus Sulfopaludibacter sp. SbA3
ATGGTGATGCCGGGCGATAACGTACAGATGGAAATTGAACTGATCACCCCGATCGCCATGGACAAGGGTTTGCGCTTCGCGATTCGCGAAGGCGGGCGAACGGTTGGCGCCGGCACGGTGGCGGAGATTGTTTCCTAGTTCAACGAATCGAAAGATTGGATAAAAGTCTTTGAGAGAAAGCATAAGAATTCGGCTAAAGGCCTACGACCACCGCGTACTTGACCAGTCGACGCAGGAAATCGTGGCGACTGCCAAGCGAAGCGGCGCGCAGGTTGCGGGCCCGATTCCGTTGCCGACGGTAATCAATCGGCATACGGTAAACCGTTCGCCGCACGTGGACAAGAAATCGCGCGAGCAGTTTGAAATGCGAACGCACAAGCGGTTGCTCGACATTTTGTCGCCGACGCAGGAAACGGTGGACGCGCTGATGAAGCTCGACCTGCCGGCCGGCGTGGACGTTGAAATTAAGGCCTTCGGTAAGAAGTAGTTTTCGTCCGTAATGAAAACAAAGAATTAAGAATTCGGGGAACCGGATAGGTAATGGACGCGCGGCGAATGCGCCGCGACGGTTACCGAAGAGGAAAGTGCAATGAGCCCAGGAATACTCGGCAAAAAAATCGGGATGACGCAAGTGTTCAACGCAGAAGGCCAAGTGGTCCCAGTGACCTTGGTGAAAGCGGGACCTTGTGTTGTCGTGCAGCGCAAGACGCCGGCGACAGATGGCTACAACGCCGTTCAGCTCGGATTGATGGAATACGTGAAACCGTCACGGATCAACAAACCGGAGACGGGCCATTTGAAAAAGGCCAGCGCGGATGGAATCCGGTTTCTGAAAGAACTGAAACTCGGACCGGGCAACGACGACATGAAGACAGGGGACCGCGTTTTGGCGGAGCAGTTCCAAGTGAATCAGAAGGTCGACGTCATCGGCACATCCAAGGGCAAGGGCTTCACATCGGTTATCAAACGGCATCACTTTAAGGGTGGTCCTGGCGGACACGGTTCGATGTTCGGACGCGCGCCGGGATCGATCGGCGCATCAAGCTTTCCGAGCCGCGTGTTTCCGGGCATGCGCATGGCCGGCCATTCGGGCGATTCCCAGGTGACGGTTCGCAACCTCGAAATCGTCGGGGTGGACACGGAAGAGAACATGATCATGGTTAAGGGCGCGGTGCCCGGACCGAACGGCGGCTATTTGGTGCTCCGCCGAGCTAAGTCGGGGTACTAGAAGGAGCCACAACGATGCCAATTGTCGACGTTATCGATCTCAACAACAATAAAGTAGGTTCGGTGGAGCTGTCGGACGCCGTGTTCGGCGCTACGGTAAACAAGGCCCTGCTGTATGAAGCGGTCCGGAACTACCAGGCGAATCAGCGCCGCGGAACGGCGAAGACCAAGACCCGGCATGAAGTGGCCGGTTCAGGAAAAAAATTGTGGAAGCAGAAGGGTACGGGGCGGGCGCGTATGGGCTCCATCCGCAGCCCGCTGTGGCGCAAGGGCGGCACGACCCACGGACCGCAACCGCGTGATTATAGCTACCAACTGCCGAAAAAGATGCTGGTTGGTGCCTTGCGCTCCGCTCTAACGGCGAAGTTGCTGGATGGCGGGATCAAGGTCGTCAGCGAGTTTGCGCTGGCCGATCACAAGACGAAGACTTTTACCAGCGTGTTGAGCAAGTTCGAATCGCCGAACAAAGTGCTGGTGATCGACAACGCCGAAAACCGCAATCTGTCCCTTGGTTCCCGCAACATTCCGGGACTGGTGCTTTTGGCCAGCCGGGACGTGAACCCGTACCACTTATTGAACGCGAAGCAGATTCTGATTAGCGAATCGGCCGCGAAAAGACTTTCGGAGGGCTTGGCGTAATGACCATTTATGAAGTAGTCCGCCGCCCCATCGTCACCGAGAAGGGGCTGACCAAGAAGGAGAGCGAAGCCACGCTTTGTTTCGAGGTACACACGGAAGCGAACAAAATCCATATCAAAGCGGCCGTTGAGAAACTTTTCAAAGTCAAAGTGGCCGATGTCCGGGTGCTGAACAACGAAGGGAAACTGCGCCGCCGCGGCCGGTTTGCCGGGTATCGTCCGGATTGGAAGAAAGCCTACGTCCGATTGAAGGCCGGCGAGAAGATGCCGGAGTACGCGGAGCTCTAAATGCCAGTAAAATCATACCGCCCGTATACGCCCAGCCGTCGTTACATGACGACGCTGACGCGCGACGACATCACCAAACAAACGCCGGAAAAATCACTGACGCTGGGACGGAAAAAGTCCGGCGGTCGTAACAGCACCGGACGGGTGACGTCGCGGTTCATCGGCGGCGGGCATAAGCAGTCGTTGCGAGCAGTGGATTTCAAACGGGATAAAGATGGCGTTCCGGCGCGAGTCGCGGCGATCGAATACGATCCGAACCGCTCGGCGCGTCTGGCACTTCTGCACTATGTCGACGGCGAGAAGCGGTACATAGTAGCGCCTGTGGGTTTGGTGGTTGGAACGACCGTGATGTCAGGCCCGACGGCCGACATTCTGACCGGAAATTGCTTGCCGCTCAAGAACATTCCGTCAGGCACGGTGGTCCACGCGATCGAATTGAAGCCGGGCAAGGGCGCTCAAATGGCCCGGAGCGCCGGAGCCCAGGCGCAACTGGTTTCCAAAGAAGGCGGCATTGCCCTCATCAAGCTGCCGTCGGGTGAAGTTCGCCGGGTCGATTTACGCTGCATCGCCACGATTGGCCAGGTGGGCAACCCGGAACACGAAAACGAAACGTACGGCAAGGCCGGACGCACGCGCTGGAAGGGCCGCACGCCGCATAATCGCGGTGTCACGATGAACCCGGTCGACCACCCGCATGGCGGTGGTGAAGGCCGGACATCGGGCGGGCGCCATCCGGTGACGCCGTGGGGCCAGCCGACACGCGGATTCAAGACGCGTAACAACAAGCGCACCGACAAACAAATTGTCACGCGCCGCGGCAAGAAGAGCTAGGAAGGGACTTGCACGATGGGTCGTTCTCTTAAAAAAGGTCCGTTCACCGATGACCACTTGCTGGTCAAGGTGGAGCGTTTGATCGCCAATAGCGATAAGAAGGTCGTCAAGACTTGGTCGCGGCGCTCGACGATTCCGCCAATGTTCATCGGCCACACATTTGCGGTGCATAACGGCAAGAAGTTCATTCCGGTCTATGTGACCGAGAACATGGTTGGCCACAAACTGGGCGAATTTTCGCCGACCCGGACGTTTAAGGGTCATGTGGCTAAGACTGAAAAATCCGGTAAGGCAGGCTGATCATGGAAGCAAGAGCCGAAGCAAGATATATCCGGGTGTCGCCGCAAAAAGCGCGGTTGGTCGTCGATCTTATTCGCGGTCAACGCGCTGGAGATGCGATCAACATCCTGCGGTCCACCAATAAGCGGATCTCGCCGACTATTGAAAAAGTGTTACGGTCGGCAATCGCCAACGCTGAACAGAAGTCGAGCAAGGTGGACGTCGATCAATTAGTGGTCAGCGAAGCTTACGTGAATGAAGGCCCGCGCATGAAGCGCATCCGGCCCGCCCCAATGGGCCGCGCGTATCGCTATCAGCGCCGAATCAGCCACATCAGTGTGACTGTGGCGGAAAAATAAGAGGCGCAAGGGAATTACATGGGTCAAAAAACACATCCATACGGCTTCCGGCTCGGTGTCACGAAGACATGGCGCTCCCGTTGGTTCGCCAAGCAGGATTACGCCAAGCTGCTCCACGAGGACCTGGACCTGAAGGACGAGCTGCGCAAGCGCCTGAAGGCGGCCGGCGTGAGTTCGGTCGAAGTGGACCGGCCTGGCAACAAGCTTCGTATCACCATCCGCACGTCTCGGCCCGGTATCATCATCGGACGTAAGGGCGCGGAGATTGAGAAGCTCAAGTCAGAACTCGCCAAGCGGACGAAGCGCGAAGTATTCATAGACATTCAGGAAGTATCGAAGCCGGATGTGGACGCGCAATTGGTGAGCGAGTCGATAGCGCTCCAACTGGAGAAGCGCGTCGCATTCCGCCGGGCGATGCGCAAGGCGGTGGATTCTGCCAAACGCCTGGGTTGCAAAGGGATTAAGGTACGCGTTTCCGGTCGTTTGAATGGTGCCGAAATAGCGCGCAGTGAGTGGTATCTGGATGGCCAGTTGCCTTTGCACACGCTTCGGGCCGACATTGACTACGGGTTTAGCGAATCGCATACGACCTATGGCGTGATTGGCGTAAAGGTCTGGATTTACAAGGGCGAAATTCTGGGCGACTTCCGGAAGGTGTCAAGCGAGCCGGAACCGCGGCGGGCTCCGCGCGGTGACCGTGACCGGGGCGGCGATCGCCGCGAACGGCGCGGACCGGGCGGCGGCGGACCGGGCGGTCCGGGTGGTGGATATGCCGGACAAGGCGGCGGGTACGGCGGTGGGCAGCAGCACAACGCGCCGGCCGGACCGCCAGTGCAAGCTCCTCCGGCGGGTGCCGAGGGTGCCGTTTCGCGGCCGATTGCGCCGCCAATGGCGCAACCCGTGCAGCCGACTTGGAAAAACGACGCGGTGGAACCTGCGGCTCCGGCTGTCGAGCCGATGGCAGACGCGATTGAGCCGACGGTGCCAGCCGTCGCTACGAACACTGAAACCCCCAGCGAGAGTCAGGAGTAATACGCCATGTTGATGCCGAAAAAAGTTAAATACCGCAAGCAGCAACGCGGACGGATGACCGGGCTGGCGTGGCGCGGAAGTACGTTGAATTTTGGTGATTTCGGGTTGAAGGCGCTGGTTTGCGGTTGGATCACCAATCGCCAAATCGAAGCGGCCCGTATCGCGATGACCCGTCACATCAAGCGCGGAGGAAAAGTTTGGATTCGCGTGTTTCCAGACAAGCCGGTGTCCAAGAAGCCTGCCGAAACCCGTATGGGTAAGGGTAAGGGTGCGCCTGAATTTTGGGTAGCTGTCATTCGTCCGGGCAAGATCCTTTTCGAAATGGAAGGGGTTTCCGAGGAAATCGCCGCGGAGGCGATGCGGTTGGCGGCACAGAAACTGTCGTTGAAGACAAAGATGGTCAGCCGCGAGCCGCAGAATTAAATAAGGATCCGTCATGAAAGCAGAAAAAATCCGCGGGCTGGAATCGGCCGAGCTCGATAAGCAGATGAAAGACATGGAAGAGTCGATGTTCCGGCTGCGCTTCCAGATGTCACTGGGGCAGGCCGATGGGTTGAGGAAGTACCGGGAAGCACGAAAAGATCGGGCGCGGATCCTGACGGTTCTGCGCGAGAGGGCGAAGTAAGACATGCCGGAAAACACAAATCCGCAGGCGACTCCGGTAACCGGCAAAGCGCCGAAACGGGGCCAGGAAAAGATCGGGCAAGTGGTCTCAACGAAGATGCAGAAGACGATTGTCGTCGAAGTGTCGCGGCGCGTGGCGCATCCGTTGTATCGCCGGATCGTGAAGAAGCGAAAGAAATTTTATGCCCACGATGAACAGGGGCTGGCGAAGCTTGGCGATTTGGTGAAGATCGTTGAGCATCGGCCGCTTTCGAAATTGAAGCGCTGGGCGTTGGCCGATATTGTTCGCGCCGCCGTTCAGGTTGGCGCAGCTAAAAAGCAGTAACTTCCGCGGGCAAATAAGGAGACAGTCATGATAGGGATGCGATCAATGCTCGAGGTGGCCGATAACAGCGGCGCACGCAAATTGCAGTGCATTTTGCCGCGCGGCGGCGACCTCGGATTGAAGGCCGGTCTCGGTGACGTGATCACCGCGGCGGTGAAAGAAGCGACTCCGGACGGCACTGTGAAAAAGGGTAAAGTCGTTCGCTGCGTGATCGTTCGCTTGCGGAAGGAGACACGCCGCAAGGATGGGACCTACATCCGGTTCGATTCGAACGCGGCGGTGTTGATTAACGAACTCGGCGAGCCGATCGGAACTCGCGTCTTTGGGCCGGTGGCGCGCGAACTGCGCGAGAAGCGATACATGAAAATCGTATCGCTGGCGCCGGAAGTACTGTAAAGGGTTTGGCAGGAAAAGAGAATTTCGATGGCAACGATTAAAATTCGAAAGGGCGATACCGTCAAAGTGATCGCCGGTCGCGACAAAGGCAAGACAGGTCGCGTGCTCGAAGTGGTGAGTGAAAAAAAACGCGTCCTGGTAGAGGGCGTGATGATGATGAAGCGGCATACGAAGGCGAATCCGGCGAAGCAGATCAAGGGCGGGATCGCGGAGAAGGAAGCGACAGTCCACGTTTCGAACGTGATGATCGTGACCGCGGACGGTACGCCGACGCGAGTCGGGTACAAGCTGGAAGGCGAAGGCGCTTCGGCCCGGAAGGTGCGCGTAGCGCGCAAGACCGGGGAAGTGCTGGCGACGAAGCGTTAAGAGTAACAACGGAAATCAACCATGGTCAGGCTAAAAGAAAAATACACGAAGACCGTCCTTCCGGCGCTGATGCAGGAGTTCGGGTACAAGAACATCATGGCCGCTCCGAAGATTGCGAAAATCACGCTGAATATCGGTTTGGGCGAAGCGACGGGCAACCCGAAATTGATGGACGGCGCAGTCAACGAGCTAGGGCAAATTGCGGGGCAGCGCCCGGTGATATGCAAAGCGACGAAATCGATCGCTCAGTTTAAGCTGCGAGAGAACATGCCCATTGGGTGCATGGTGACACTCCGGGGCGACCGGATGTACGAATTTTTGGACCGTTTAGTGAGCGTTTCCCTCGCTCGTGTGCGCGATTTCCGCGGCATTTCGGCGAAGGCGTTTGACGGCCGGGGGAACTACACGCTCGGCTTGAAAGATCAATTGATATTCCCTGAGATCGACTACAACAAGGTTGAGAAGACCAAGGGCATGAATATCTGTTTCACGACCACTGCGAAGACAGACGCCGAAGGATTGGCGCTGTTGAAACAGATGGGTATGCCGTTCGCGGCGAAGTAACGATAAGAGAGGATTTGAAGCGCACATGGCCACAACCGCCAAAATCGCCAAGGACCTGAAACTGAAGGCTCTGAAAGAAAAGGGCGTTCAGAAGGCCGGGGTCCGGCTACGCAACCGCTGCTTCCGCTGCGGACGTCCGCGGGCATACATTCGCAAGTTCGGGCTTTGCCGCATCTGTTTCCGCAAACTGGCGCTCGCCGGAGAGATCCCGGGCGTGATCAAGGCCAGCTGGTAGTGGCGAGCGTGGAAATGTTAGGGAATCACGAAGGAAGGGGAATCGAGAATGGTTAGCGATCCCATCGCAGATATGCTCACGCGGATCCGGAACGCGATGCAGGCGCGGCACCCGAAAGTGGATGTGCCTGGCTCGAAGTTGAAGCTCGAAATTGCACGGATCCTCAAAGAAGAGGGCTACGTCCTGAACTACAAGCAGGGGGATGAGGGCTCCAAGCGAGTCATCAAAATCTACCTGAAGTACAACCCGAATAACACGCCGGTGATTTCTCGCCTGGAGAGGGAATCCAAGCCCGGTCGCCGCGTATACGTGGCGAGCAAGGAGATTCCTCGCGTACTGGGTGGGATGGGGATTAACATCCTCACGACGCCGAGTGGTGTGATGACGGGACGGACGGCGCGCAAGCAGGGAATCGGCGGCGAGCTCTTGTGTTCGGTGTGGTAAACACCGAAAAATAAAGGCTTTGTTGTCAGTATAATCGGCGAAGCCGCGCGGGGCGAACCCCCAGACGCGAGTAGCAAGAACCGTAAGGAAAAAGAACGATGTCGAGAATTGGAAAAAAACCGATCCCGCTACCCGCTGGGGTCAAGATCAAGGTCGATGCGACCCCGGGGCCGATGCACGTCGAAGGCCCGAAGGGCAAGCTGACGGTGCCGGTGCCTGCGGGCATTATCATCGAGCAGAACGGCGCGGTGCTTGATGTCAGGCGGGAGAACGACTCCTACAAGGCTCTCCACGGTCTGACGCGCGCACTGGCGGCTAACGCGGTGCAGGGCGTTAGCGCCGGATTCACGCGGGAGTTGGACATTGTCGGTGTCGGGTTCCGCGCCGAGACCAAGGGTAAGGAAACGGTTCACTTCACGTTGGGGTATTCGCACAACATCGAATTCCTGTTGCCTCCGGGTGTGGAAGCCAAGGTGGAGAAGAATACGCATCTGGTTCTGACTGGATTCGATAAACAGTTACTGGGTCAAGTGGCGGCGAACATGCGTTCGCTGCGGAAACCGGATCCGTACAAGAACAAGGGAGTCCGCTACACAGGCGAAGTGCTCCGCAAGAAGGCCGGCAAGTCCGGCGCTAGTAGCAAGGGTAAGTAATCCGGGAAGGGATAAGGATCGAAACGCATGGTTAAACAAGTCAATCGCGACGAAGTCCGCCGCCGGATTCATTTACGGATCCGCAAGAAGATGTCAGGGACGGCCGTCAGGCCCCGTTTGGCGGTCTTTCGTTCCATCAAGCATATTTACGCGCAAGTTATCGACGACCGTTCGGGTACGACGCTGGTTTCCGCTTCAACGGCGGAAAAGGGCGCGGCGAACGGCGGTAATGTGGCCGGAGCAACGACGATCGGGAAACTGGTCGCGGAACGGGCCAAAGAGAAGGGGATCAGCGCTGTGGTATTCGACCGCGGCGGGTTCCTGTACCATGGCCGGGTGAAGGCGCTGGCGGATGCCGCGCGTGAAGCCGGGCTGCAGTTTTAATCGGGAGATTACGCATTCATGCCAGCTACTGTAATTAAGCGCGTGGAACCGACATCCGGGCTCAAAGAGCAGGTCGTCTCCATTAACCGCGTCACCAAAGTGGTGAAGGGCGGTAAGAACCTGAGTTTTTCGGCTCTGGTTGTGATTGGAGATCCGGGCAACAAGATTGTTGGCTTCGGGACGGGGAAGGCCAAGGAAGTGCCGGCCGCGATCAAGAAGGGCATTGAGGCGGCGAAGAAGAATTTGCGGAGAATTAACGTGCTGGGGACGACGATTCCGCACTCCGTGTTGGGCCGGTTCGGAGCGGGCCAGGTGTTGCTGAAGCCGGCGCCGCAGGGAACGGGCGTCATCGCCGGCGGACCGGTGCGCGCGGTGATTGAAGCGGTTGGCATTCAGAACGTGTTGACCAAGTCTTTGGGGACGCACAATCCCCACAACGTAGTCAAGGCCACAATCGCCGCTCTGGAACAGTTGCGCGATAAGGCCGAAGTGGCGGAAATGCGCGGCATTTTGCCGGAGCGGATGTAATTATGACAGGGAAAACGATCAAAATTCAGTTGTATCGCAGCACGATTTGCACGCCGATGGCGCACAAGCGGATCGTTTTGGCGCTGGGCTTGAAAAAGCTCAATCGAATCGCGGAACGGCCGGATACGCCTGGCTTTCGCGGTATGGTATTAAAGGTTCCGCATTTGCTGCGGATCGTTGAGTAACAGGGTAAAACGCGATGAATCTCAGTGAAATCAGGCCCCCAAAAGGGCAAGTAAAAAACAAGCGCCGTTTGGGCCAGGGCATGGGTACCGGCCGCGGCAAGTTTGCTGGCCGCGGCGCCAAGGGCGCGAAGTCGATCAGCGGATATTCGCGGATGCGCGGTTTTGAAGGCGGGCAGATGCCGCTGCATCGGCGTTTGCCGAAGCGCGGGTTTTCGAACGCGATGTTCAAGACGACGTACGCGATCGTGAATGTCGCGACTTTGAACGATCTGGCGGGCGATAGTTTTGACGTTCAGTCGTTGATGGCGGCGGGCGTGATCAAGAAATTGGAAGACGGCTTGAAGGTTTTGGCGAACGGGGACATCACTCGGGCCATCACCGTAACGGCTCATCACTTCTCCGCCGCGGCGAAAGAGAAGATTGAAAAGGCCGGCGGGGTTGTGGTCGTCATCGCTCCGGCGACCCGCAAGCCGAAGGAACGATAGGATTCGCGTGGCAGTGCACTTTCGCGCAAAAGGATTGGCATGAAGTTCCTTGAAGCAGTGGCGAACGCGTTCCGGATTCCGGATCTGCGAAGACGCATTCTCTTTACGCTGGCGATGCTGGCGATTTATCGCCTGGGCGGGCATATCCCCACTCCGGGCATAGACGCCGAGCGTCTGGAAGAATTTTTCCGGCAGAACCAGGGAACGCTCCTTGGATTTTTTGACCTATTCAGCGGCGGTATGTTCCGGCGTTTGACCGTGTTTGCGTTGGGCATCATGCCCTACATTACGAGCTCCATCATTCTGCAGCTCATGACGATCGTGGTGCCGACATTGGAGAAGCTCTCGAAAGAAGGAGAGCTTGGGCGCCGGAAAATCACGCAGTATACGCGTTATTTGACGGTGCTGCTGGCTCTGGTGCAGTCTTTCACGATTGCTACGGCGTTGCAGTCGCAGGGGAATTTTGTCGTGAATCCGGGCTTTGGCTTCATATTCATGACGATGATTTCGTTGACGACGGGCACGGCGTTCATCATGTGGCTAGGCGAACAGATCACCGAACGCGGCATTGGCAACGGCATGTCCTTGATCATCTTCACGGGCATCGTGGTTGGCTTGCCGTCGGCGATGTACAGCATTTACCAGAAGGCCTTCCTGACGCGGGAGTGGAACCTTTTACAGGTCCTGATCATCGCGGCCGTGATGGTAGGGGTTATCGGATTGATTGTCCTGGTGGAGCGCGGTGAGCGCCGGATTCCGGTGCAGTACGCCAAGCGGGTCGTTGGACGCAAGATGATGGGCGGGCAGTCGACGCATCTACCTATGAAGGTAAACGCGGGCGGCGTGATCCCGGTGATCTTTGCCAGCTCGCTGTTGACGTTCCCACAGACGCTGACGCAAGTCTCCTGGATTCGCGACAACCCGTACTTATCGGCCATGTTGCGTTCGATCCAACATGCCGAACCGCTTTACATCCTGGCGTTCGTCGCGCTGATCATCTTCTTCTGCTTCTTCTACGTTTCGATTATTTTCAATCCGAACGAAGCGGCCGACAACATGCGCAAGTACGGCGGATTCATCCCTGGCATTCGCCCTGGAAAGAACACGTCGGACTACATGAACAAAGTGCTGACGAAGATCACCGTGGTCGGTGGTCTTTATCTGGCGGTCCTTAGTTTGCTCCCGGAGATGATGATCAGCGGCGTGAAGCTGCAGCATCTGCCGCTGCTGGGCAACTGGATTGACGCGCATTTCCCCCGGTTTATTTTGGACGGATTAGGGGTTAATTTCTACTTTGGCGGCACCAGCCTCTTGATTGTGGTCGGTGTGGCTATGGACACGGTGAACCAGATTGAAGCGCAATTGATCATGCGCCATTATGAAGGGTTCACGCCTCGGGCCGGCCGGATCCGCGGACGCCGAAGTTCCTGATAATTTCCTCCGGAAGTTAGATCTTTGACAACTGATAACGCCGATATCGCCAACAAACCTGCTCCCCAGAGACCCTTGGCGGTGATGTTGTTCGGCGCACCGGGTTCCGGCAAGGGAACCACTGGCAAGATGCTCGCCAAGCTAACCGGCTGGCCACACTTGGCCACGGGAGACTTGCTGCGGGAGCAGATCGCGCGAAAAACGCCGCTGGGTCTGGAGATGCAGAGTATTTTGGCTTCGGGCAAATTGGCGCCGGATGATCTGGTGAGCCGCATGGTTTGGGACCGCCTTGGGTGGCCGGACTGTGAGAACGGATTCCTGCTCGACGGGTTCCCGCGAACGATACCGCAGGCAGAGGGGTTGGCCCACTGGTTTCAGGGTCGGCTGTTTCGCCCGGTTTTGATCCACCTTTGGGTGGAGTATAATGAAATATTAAGGCGGCTTACCGGTCGTCGTATTTGTCCCGCCTGCGGCGCCATCTACCATTTGGAGTCGAGTCCGACGAGGGCGGCCGGAGTTTGCGATAACGACGGTACAGCTTTAACGATTCGGGCCGATGATCAGGAAGAAGTTATTTTGCAGCGGTTGCGGACATACCAGTCGCAGACGTGGCCAGTAGCGGAGACGCTGCGAACGCATGGAGTGCTGGTTGAGGCGATCGATTGCGGTGAGATGGATCCGGAAAGTGTAGCGGACCGGATTGTGTGGCGGTTGGACCGGATAGCCGGTTCGATTGCGAAAAATTGACCCGATTGTGAAGAAGAGCAAAAATACAGAATGATAATCCGGAAAAGCCAGGCGGAACTCGGAAAGATGCGGCGTAGCGGGCTACTCGTGTATCAAGTTCTGCATTCTGTGGCGGAGATGGTTTCCGAAGGCGTAACGACCATGGAACTGGAGAACGCGGCGGCGAAGATGATTGCCGATGCCGGTGCCCGTCCTGCCTTCAAGGGTTACTATTCAGCCGCGGCTGGCAACCGGTATCCTTTCGTGCTTTGCACTTCAGTCAATGAACAGATTGTGCATGGGATGCCTTCGACGAAGAACCCCCTGAAAAAAGGCGATGTAATTTCCATCGACACCGGTGTGCAGCTGGACGGTTATTTTGGCGATTCGGCGATTACGGTTCCGGTGGGCGAGATTTCGGCTTCGTTGCAGCATCTTTTGGACGTGACGAAGAACTCGCTGGAGATGGCGATCGATAAAGTACGGGAAGGCAATCGGCTCTTTGATATCTGCTCGACGGTGCAAAAATACGTCGAGACAAATGGGTATTCAATCGTGCGTGAGTTCGTAGGGCACGGGATTGGCACGGCGTTGCATGAAGAGCCGCAAGTCCCGAATTACGTGGACAAGAATAATGAGAATCCGCGGTTGAAAGAGGGAATGGTGCTGGCGATTGAGCCGATGGTCAATCTCGGTAAGCCGGCGTCGAAAGTTTTGTCGGACCGATGGACGGCAGTGACCCAGGACGGGTCGGCATCGGCGCATTTTGAGCATTGTGTGGCAGTGACGAAAGATGGTCCATGGGTGTTAACGCGGCCATGAACCGGGGAGTAACGCAGGATGGCAAAACCGGTGGAGGCTGTGGTGGTGGAGTTATTGCCGCAGGCACTGATCCGATTGGAATTGACCGGCGGCAAGCGGCAGATTCTGGCGCACGCGGCTGGGGTGAAAGAAGTGAATTTTGTTCGATTGCGGCCGGGAGATCCGGTGATGGTATCGGTTTCGGAGCAGGATCCAACGCGCGGGCGAATCGTCAGCGTCGTTCCGGGCCGGTAGTGGCGGCAGAGAATTTTCAAGCTTAGGAACATACGAGGAAGTTATGAAAGTACGGGCATCGGTCAAGAAAATTTGCGTTAAGTGCAAGATCATTAATCGGGCGGGCGTCGTCCGAGTGATTTGCGTCATCCCGAAGCATAAGCAGCGTCAGGGCTAGTCTCGTGCGCGGCAAAGAAATAAACAGGATCAGGAAAGAACAGGACGAGGACTAGCACATGGCACGTATTTCCGGTGTTGATCTGCCCGCTCGCAAACGCGCGGAAATCGGATTAACCTACATTTACGGCATCGGCCGGACACGGTCGAAGTCGATACTCTACCGCACCGGTGTGAATGCGGATAAGAAGATCGCGGATTTGACCGAAGAAGAAGTAAACAAGATCCGTACGTTGATAGAATCCGAAGGATCGGTGGAAGGCGATCTCCGCAAGGAGATTTCGCTAAACATTAAGCGGCTGATGGAAATGGGTTCCTACCGGGGACTGCGGCATCGCCGCGGACTGCCCGCCCGTGGCCAGCGCACACATACCAATGCCCGCACCCGCAAGGGACCGCGCAAGGGCACGGTTACTAACAAGAAAAAACCTGGCGTGAAATAAGGGAAGAGACCCAGAATATGGCCAAAGCACCAGCTAAGTCTTCAAAGAAGAAGAACTTCAAGAAAAAAGAAAAAAAGCACGTCCCGATGGGCGTCTGCCACGTGCAGGCGACGTTCAATAACACGATCATCACGTTCACCGACCCGATGGGGAATACGCTGGCTTGGTCGAGTTCCGGGTCGCTCGGCTTCCGCGGATCCCGCAAGGGGACGCCGTTCGCGGCGCAGCAGGCTTCGCTGACTGCCGCCAATAAAGCCAAGGATTCCGGTCTGCGTACCGTGGAAGTGCGTGTATCCGGGCCTGGCGCCGGGCGCGAATCGGCAATCCGGGCGTTGTCCGGAGCGGGCATCGAAGTGCGAAACATTCGGGACGTTACTCCGATCCCGCACAACGGCTGCCGGCCGCCGAAAAAGCGCCGCGTTTAACGCGGGGAAATTCGGTTGGTGGATTTTTCGCGAATGTCGCTGGAATCCCTTTACGGAGCCAGACAAAATATGTGATACTAGGAATTGTGGCCTTAGAGTCGCATTCTAAAAGTATCAATTCAGTTTGGCGCGCAGACCCCCACCCGCCCTGCGCGCCAATCGGCCCGACGGAGCCGCCCTCTGTCGGGCCACCCCCACCCTCCCGCCACTTTCAGAGAAACCATCCCATTTGTGTTTGAGTCTCAGAATGTGGCAAACTGATAACTGTAGTATTTCGCGTGTAAGCGCAAGGCCGGGGCGAGTTGGCGCCGGTAGTAGTCTAAGCAGGATGAAGGCCGCCTCCGGCGCGCCGTAAACTGCACCTTCGGATAGTTGAAAGGTTTGATAGAAACGAATGTCTCGTTATATTGGTCCCGTGTGCCGCCAATGTCGGCGCGAGGGTATGAAGCTCTTCCTTAAAGGGGAGCGCTGCTACGGCCCCAAGTGTGCCGTTAGCGAAGAAAAGAAGCGAAATTTCCCTCCCGGACAGCACGGGCAGGCCCGGAAGCCGAAGATTGTGGGCTATGGTTTGCAACTGCGCGAGAAGCAGAAGACCAAGCGCTATTTCGGCCTGGGCGAGAACCAGTTCCGGAATTTGTTTGAAAAAGCCGCCTCGGCAAAAGGCATCACGGGTGACGTGATGTTGCAATTGCTTGAGCGCCGCCTGGACAACGCTGTTTACCGGATTGGTTTTGCGACAAGCCGCGCGTTTGCCCGCCAGTTGGTCCGTCACGGACACATCAGAGTGAATGGCAAGAAAGTGAATATTCCGTCGTTCACGGTTAAGCCGGGCGACGAGGTCAGCGTGCGCGACAAGAGCAAAGAAAATTCAGCGATTCTGGCTGCACGGGAGGCGACGGCGCACATGCCATCGCCGAGCTGGCTGGAAGTGGATCGCGAGAATTTGAAGGCGCGTGTCACATCGCTGCCGAAGCGCGAAGAGCTGGTTCAGATCCAAATGAACGAGCAGTTGATCGTCGAATTGTACTCGAAGTAAGCGGCCCCCCAAAACCGTCATCTAACATCGTCAGAACCCCCCAAGGAGAGCTATGTTTAAGGGTTTTCAGAAACCGAAGCGGTTGGTCGCCAATACCGAAACTTTGAATGAGCGTTACGGCAGCTTTGCGGCCCAGCCGTTTGAGCGCGGTTTCGGGACGACGATCGGCAACAGCCTGCGCCGGGTGTTGCTGAGTTCGATCGAGGGCGCGGCCATTACCGCCGTGCGCATTGAAGGGATTCACCACGAATTCAGTCCGATCCCGGGTGTCACCGAAGATGCGACGGACATCATCCTGAACCTGAAGCAGGTTCCGTTCAAGATGTCGACCGACGCCGTTCACACGGTGCGGTTGATCGTCGATCAGCCCGGTGAAGTCCTCTCCGGTCAGATCGAGACCAGTTCCGACATTGAAGTGTTGGACCGCAATGTCCATATCGCCACGGTTGGCGAGGGCGGCAAACTGAACATCGAAATGCGCCTGAAACAGGGTCGCGGCTATGTTTCGGCGGATCGTAATTTCGATGAAGATTTGCCGATTGGCTATATTGCGATCGACTCGGTGCACTCGCCCGTCCGCAAAGTAAACTACTCGGTGGAAAACGCGCGACTCGGTCAAATGACCGACTATGAC
>CAMDKT010000057.1 GCA_945900935.1 Candidatus Sulfopaludibacter sp. SbA3
GCCGTAAAGGTTCGTGAGTTCGGCAACTTCAGCGGTGCCAAAGAGATCGAAGCCGTCGCCATCGACCCCGAGCGCGAGCACGTCTACTACTCCGATGAAGGCGCGGGCATTCGCAAGTATTACGCCAACCCGGCCCACCCGGACGCGGCTAAGGAACTGGCCCTTTTCGGAACCACCGGCTGGAAAGGCGACCGCGAAGGCATTGCTATTCACCGCGGCTACATCGTCGCCACCGACCAGCAGAGGGCTAACTCGGAGTTCCATGTTTTCGCCCGCGACACGCTGAAGGAGCTCGGCGTTTTTCGGGTCGGCACCAGCAGTACGGACGGCATCGACATCTCGTCCAGCGGCATCTTCGCCGCCATGAACGACAGCCGCCACAACTTCAGTCTCACCGAGTGGAAAGCGATCGCCGCGGCGCTGAAGCTGAAATGACCCGGCGTCCCCTTCACGGACACGCCGATCCAGACGAATGTGTCCTCAAGGGACTTGATTGCGGAGTGGCGGCTAATCGCATGGCGGTCAATACGATGCATCGTCGTTTTCAGTGAGTGAAGTTCAAAAGACGACCCAAACCCGCTGGCTCCAGCCGGAAGTCCTTCCTGG
The DNA here is from genome assembly GCA_945900935.1 of Candidatus Sulfopaludibacter sp. SbA3. Taxonomy (GTDB): domain Bacteria; phylum Acidobacteriota; class Terriglobia; order Bryobacterales; family Bryobacteraceae. The sequence continues at coordinate 607 of CAMDKT010000057.1, forward strand.
TTTTTTCTACTCGTGGCCGGTCCTGGTTGATCGCTATCTGTAGTTCACAAGGGCCAGGTCGAGTTCGTAAGCGCTCTGGAGGTTCATCCAGAAATCGGCCGACATGCCGAAATACTGGGCGAGGCGCAGCGCTGTGTCCGCCGTCAGCGCCCGCTTTCCGGCAAGAATCTGGTAGAGCCGGTTGGACGGCACTTCGATAACATCGGCAAGTTTTTTGGCGGAAAGGCCGATATCCGCAAGTTCGTCAGCAAGGATCTCTCCGGGGTGAATGGGTGTGCGGGCCATGGTCTTCTCCGAGATACGATTCTAGCGAATGACGTCAATCGGATATTCTAACCGTTTACCGCTCCCCCACTTGGACATGGCGTAACTGGGGTCCGCCGAACGTCCTGGCGATGGGTGATGTGCCTCCTCACGCCAGTGACTGATATGCTCTAAGTATGCCCTTCAATGAAACCAAAGCTACTCAAGCGGCGGCTCATTTGATAAAGCGCCGCGGCCAAGGCTACATGAGCTATATGAAGCTCATCAAGCTCCTCTATTTTGCCGATCGCGAAGCACTTTTGCGCTGGGGAAGTCCGATTACGGCCGACACTTTTTACTCGATGGACCGCGGCCCGGTGTTGAGCCGCGTCCATGATCTCGTTACCGAGGGGGCATCCCCGCAGGAATCGCATTTCTGGGAAGAGCATCTTCAGCCATACGGGGATCATGAAGTGAAAATGGTTGCCGACCCCTCCAACGGGGAGCTGTCCGAAGCTGAGGAAGAACTGCTCGACGAGGTTTTTGCGCGTTTCGGCAATCTGAGCCGCTGGGAGATCGTCGACGAAGCTCATAAGTTGCCCGAGTGGGAAGATCCTCAAGGCGGCCGTATCCCGATTCGTTACGCTGACATTCTTCGCTTTGGCAAGAAATCACCTCAGCAGATTGAGGCGATTCTCGGCGACCTTCGCGCAAGTGAATACGTTCACAAAGTCCTGGCTGGCGGGTAATAGGCATTGCAGCCAGGAGATACCTTCTTCATCCCGACACCTGGGAATCCGATCCGTCATCTGTGGATTGTACTTACCGAGCAAGATGTGGATGGCCGCGCTTATTGCGTCAACGTAACAAGCATGGGCGACCATATTGCCGATACCACGGTTGTCCTCGAAATCGGCGACCACCCGTTCATTGAGAAGCAATCGGTTGTGCTCTACAGCAAGGCTGAGCCTCTCGACATCCGGAAGATTGAGGCGGAGTTAAAGAACCCAACTTCGCGTTTCCATTGGAAGCAGTTCGATAGTTGCAGCGCCGAGCTTCTTGAACGCGTCCGGCGTGGGCTGCTTGCCTCCAAATACACGAAACGCTCCATAAAAGATTCCTGCCGTCCGCTTTGGAATCTCTGACGCGGCGAGCGCCATCACCGGAAATCATGCGACTTCACCGCCACCTCCGCATTCCGCACCGGGCCGACTTTACGGGCGCGGATGGAAATAGCGCCGCGCTGGTTTTGCAGGACGCCGCCGACCAGTAAGTACGAATGCTGGAGCACCGTTGCGCGGACTTCGGAGAACAGTTTCGGCGGGATGATGACATTGGAAATTCCGGTCTCGTCTTCGAGGCTCAGGAAGACAAAGCCCTTGGCTGTGTGCGGCTGCTGGCGGCAGATGACCATCCCCGCCACATGCACGAACCGGTCATTCGACACGCGCCACAAATCGCCCGCGCGCAGCACGCCCTTCTGGTCCAGAAGCTCGCGGGCAAAGTGCATGGGGTGCGCGCCGATGGTGAGGCCGCTGTTGCGGAAATCGGCGTGGAGGCGGTCGATGTCTTCCATGGGGGCGAGCGGCGATGGCGCGTCGCCGCCCGGTTCAAACAGGGGGCCGGAGGGACGGGCGGCTAGGCTCGACTGCCAGACGGCGTCGCGGCGGTGGCGCTGCCCGGACCCGCCGATTTTGTTGAACGCTCCTAACTCGGCCAGCCGGTACAGTTCTTCTTTTGACACAGCCGGGACGCGGCGTTTCAGTTCGTCGATGCTCAGGAAAGGGCGCTCTTTTACAAGGGCTTCGGCGACTGCTTTTCGCAGGCCTTTGACGTAGTTCAATCCCAAGCGCAGGCACAATGCGCCGTGGCGGTCTTCGATTGTACAGAGCCGGTCCGACACCGTGACATCCACCGGCAGCACGCGCAGGCCGTGGCGCTGGGCGTCCTTGACGAGCGTCGAGGGGCGATAGAAGCCCATGGGCTGGTTGTTCAAAATCGCCACGGTGAAGGCGGCCAGATAGTGCTCCTTCAGGTAGGCGCTGGCGTAGCTCAAGAGAGCGAAACTGGCGGCGTGGGACTCGGGGAAACCGTAGAGGGCGAAGGCGGTGATGGACTGGACGATGGCGTCCTGCGCGCCGCCGGTGATGCCGTTGGCGGTCATGCCTTTGCGGAGGCGCTCCTCCACTTCGGCCATGCGCTTTTGGGAGCGTTTGAAGCCCATGGCGCGGCGGAGATCCTCGGCTTCGCCGCCGGTGAAGCTGGCGGCGATCATGGCCATGCGGAGGAGTTGTTCCTGGAAGAGAGGCACGCCGAGGGTACGTTTCAGGACCTGATCGAGCGAGGGGTGGAGGCTTTCGGGGGCCTCCATTCCCTGGCGGCGGCGCAGATACGGATGCAGCATGTTGCCGACGATGGGACCGGGGCGAATGATGGCCACCTGCACCACGATGTCGTAGAAATTCGCGGGGCGCAGGCGCGGGAGGCAGGACATTTGCGCGCGGCTTTCCACTTGAAACATGCCGATGGTGTCGGCGCGCTGGAGAGCATCGTAGACGACGGGATCGTCCTTGGGGATGAGGGCGAGATCGACGTTTTCTTTGTAATGGACGCGGATGAGATCGAGCGACTCCTTCAGCACGGCCATCATGCCGAGGCCGAGCAGATCGACCTTGATGATGCCCATATCGGCGCAGTCTTCCTTGTCCCATTGCACGATGACGCGGCCGGGCATGGTGGCCGGTTGCAACGGCACGATGGAATCGAGTTGACCTTCGCAGATCACCATGCCGCCGGAGTGCTGGCCCAAATGGCGGGGCAGATCGAGAATGGCCTGGACCATTGACTGCAAGTGACGCGCGCGAGGATGGAGATTGGGGGTGTCGGGATCGGACAGCTTGCCCAACTGCTCCTCCGGGAAACCAAGCGCCTTGCCGACATCGCGCAGGGCGGAGCGGGCACGATAGGAGATGACGTTCGCCGTCATGGCCGCGCCGAGTTGGCCGTAGCGCTGATAGACGTATTGAATGACCTGTTCGCGCTGGTCGCCGCTGGCGAGGTCGAGATCGATATCGGGCCATTCGCCGCGCTCCTCAGAGAGGAAACGCTCGAACAGGAGGTCCATGCCCACCGGGTCGACGGCGGTGATGCCGAGCGAGTAGCAGACGGCGCTGTTGGCGGCCGACCCGCGCCCCTGCGCCATGACCCCTTCGCGGCGGCAGAACTCGACGATGTCCCAAACGATGAGGAAATAGCCTGCTAATTGGAGTTTTTCGATGAGGCGCAGTTCGCGTTCGAGTTGCCGCTGGGCGCGTTCATACAGGGGCTGATAGCGGCGAGCGGCGCCTTCAAAGGTGCGTTTCCACAGGAAGCTGTCCATTGTTTCGCCGGGCGGCACGGGGTAGCGCGGGAACTGGTAGCCCAAGTCTTCGAGGGTGAATTCGATCTGCTCGCCGAAGGCGCGGGCGGCGTCGAGCGAGTGGGGGATGTCAGTGAATAGGGACGCCATTTGGCGGGCGGATTTGAAGAAACGTTCGGAGTTACGGGCGAGCAGGCGGCCGGCTTCGTCGATGTTGGTGTGGTGGCGAACGCAGGTCAGGACGTCCATAAGGGCGCGGTCCTCGCGGGTGGCGTGGCTGACGCCGTTGGCGGCGACCACGGGCAATCCCATTTGCAGGCCAATTTGCAGGAAGGTCTGGTTACGCGCTTCTTCATCGCGCAGGAAGTGGCGCTGGATATCGATGGCGACGCGGCCATTGTTGAAGACGCCGCGGAGTTTGTCGGCCATGGCGGGGGCGGCGCCTTGTTCCAGCGCCCAGGACAAGGGATCGGACGCGAGGCAGACGAGGCCGGGGGCGAACTCTTCGATGTCGGAAAAACTGGCGGCGCGGCGTTGGAGCTTGACTCGGGTGATGAGGCGGCAGAGGTTCTGGTAGCCTTCGCGGGTGGCGGCGATGAGCGGATAACGGAAGCCTTCGGCGGCGGTGACCTCGGCGCCGATCCAGGCGCGGACGCCGTGTTTTTTGGCCTCTTTGTGAAAACGCACGGCGCCGGAGAGGGCATCGCGGTCGAGCAACGCCACCGCCGGAATTTCCAGTTTTGCGGCTTGTTCAATGAGAGTTTCGGGCAGGCTGGCGCCTTCGAGAAAACTGAATGCGGAGCGGGTGCGGAGTTCGGGGAGGAGCATCAGTCGTAGACTCCTTCGACGAACCAGTTGTTGGCGCGGTGGTCTCGATAGAGGCGGTACAGCGCGCCGTCGTCGAGTTCGACGTCCCACTCGTCGCGCGCCCATTCGGTATCGGCCCACCATTCGCCGGTGGTTCGCCAGGGGCCGGCGACAGCGACGGCGGCACCGGTGACGCCGCGGGCTTCGACGCGTGCCGGGCGGTGCTGGGGCGTGATGGCGACGCGAGCGGCGAGCGGCGGGCGGAAGCAGCGGAAGGAGAGGCGGACGGCGGTGTTGGCGGGGTTGGCAGTGACGCGGGCGGCTTCGAAGAGCACGTCCTGACGGAGCCGCCAGGCATCGGGGCGATGCGTGTTCAGAAGCTCCGGCGAGCCGACGCTGTCATCTCCGGTAAGCGCGCGGAGGCGGGCGAGGAGCGTCTGCAATTGGGCGGGCTCGGGCGACGATGGCGTGAAGAGGCCGTGCTGGGTGGTTCGCGGCGGCGTGGGTTGCAACTCGACGGCGACGGCGGTGATGGCGCGTTTGGGTTTGTGGGCGTCGAGATCGAGTTGGACTTGTTTGAGGATGACCATCGCCTCCTGCACGGGCACGGGGAAGGCGATGCGGATTTCGTGATGCGGCGTGAGCACGCCGAGGAAGTGGCTGACGGCGAGGCCGTGCGAGGCGAGGCGTTTGACGATGTCATGCACCATGCCGGAAATGATGAAGAGAAGCGGCTCGCTGTTGGAGAGCGGCTCGTCGAGATGGGCCTGCGCGGTGTAGTCCTCCGGCGGGCGGGCGATGCGCAGCGGGCGGGTGCCGCGGCCTTCGACCAGGGCTTGCAGGCGGCCGCCTTCATCGCCGAGGCGCTCGATGACGCCGAGGGGAGGGAGGGCGGCGAAATCGGCCAGCGTTTCGGCACCCCAGCGCCGCAGCGTGTCGAGCACGTCGAACGTTGCGGGCAGGACTTCGAGCGGCAGGGGGCCGAGGATTTCGACTTCGCGGCCGGCGTCAATGATGGTGATGCCTTCGATGTTGTGCGCGGCAAGAAGGGCTGTATCGGGGTGCCCGGCGATGGCCAGGGAGATTTCGATGGACAGTTCACCGGCGCGTTTCAGGATGGCTTCGGCGATGTCGGTATGTGTGCCGATGAGCCGTTGAAGCCCATAGGCGGGGATGAGGATGGTGCGTTCGTCGCAGCGCTCCAAATGCGGGGAGAACTGGCCGGCCAGCGTTATCAAAGCCTCGACGGACCCGCGCTGTAACTGCAGACAGGCAAACATACATTTATATGGCCCGCGCGCGCAGCGTGGCCGATGGCTGAGCCGATTGCGCTGGCTTGCGCAAACGCACGCGCAGGTCGACGCTGTTGAGCAGCGTGCCCGGCCAGTGCGCACTCGCTTCGCCGAGTTCCACTTGGATCGCCGCGGCCTGCCGCAGCACTGGAGTTGTTGAGGCGACCAGCAGCACGGCGGGCGTATTTTCGACAGTGAGCCGAAGCCTGTGCCACCAGGCCGACGGCACGCGTTGGAGCTCAACGAGCGGCAGATCGCACAGGTCCAGGACGACGAGGCGGAAACCGCCGCCATGGAGGATGAGATCGGCGGCTTTCAGTGTGTCCCGCACGTTGTGGCGGCACTGGACCCAGAGCAGGCGGTCCAGGCGCACACCGGCAGTTGTGGCCGACGAGGGGTCGAAGGCGTCACTGCCATCGATGACGGCGCAGAGTTCGCCGGCGGCAGTGGCGGCGGCTAAACCGGCTTGGAGAAGAGTAGTCCGTCCGGAGGAACGCGCGCCGCTGATTTCGGTGATTGTGCCCTCCGGCAGACCGGGCAGCAATCCCTGTAAGTCTTTTGGGATAAAGGGGCAGATGACGGAAACCGGAGGCTTTCGCCAAGCGGGATCAATGAGTTTTCGGGCCGGTAAGGACATTTCACTTTCGCCGTTTATTCGCCTTTTGAAATTCTATTGTGGCGGGAATGGGGGGCGGTGTCAAGGGGTGAAAATCGCTCTGACAAGACTGACCCCTTGCCTCTGTCAACTCCAATTGACCCACTTTGATGCTTTGATTTGGCCCACCCAGGGAAAGGAAATCGTCAAAACAGGGCGGCGGACTCACCCTTGTCTGGCCCGCTTGCGAATGCTATACTCCTCCCTGCCCTTCTTCGTTGGCGTGGCGCGCTGAGAACCGTGTTACAAAGGCGCGAACTCGCTGGTCTTGTTGCCTTAGCACCGGATTCGCTCGGGGCCGGACAGTCGCTGCGCCTCGTCGTTGGGCCAAGGCTTCGGGCATTTATATCTTTCAGGTTGCAGGAGAATCATTACGTGTCAAAGCCCAATGTTGCCGACGGCATGCCGTCGCGCGCCGGTCTACCTCATGACTTGGCCGATCCGGTCATTCGGGCCCAAGGCGCGAGTTCCGGCGAATCGATTCGAGTAACGCGGAAACTCAAATCGAATCAGTTTCTCCCAGGATTTGAAAACCCGGTTTTTCGGCTGAACCTCTTTGAACACCGCGCCCGCCATTTCCAGAACCCCGTCTCCGCATAAACCATGCCGGACTGCGAAGATCGGAAGCTCAGCGTGCGGCCCGCTCGAATCCTTCTCGAGGGCTTGGTGGCCGGTTTGGGTCTCTTCCTGCTCCAAAACATCGCGATTTGGGCCGCGTGGGTCCAGTTGGAGAAGGGACCGCTCCAGCCCCTGTTTTATTTACAAACCCACGACATGAATCAGTATCTAGGTTTCCTGTCGCTGGCTAAGACCCATACCCTTTTCCCAAACCTGCACGCCCCATGGACCACCACGCCGGCCATGTTCCACCCCATTTTCCTGGTCGCCGGCCGTCTGGGCGCTTGGTGGGGGGGCAGTCCCGCACTCATCATGAACGTGCTGGAACTCGGCATGTATCTCGGCGCTGGCTGTATCCTCTCCTGGGTACTCCATGTGTTTTTGCCAACACGAGGCCAACGCTTGGCCGCTGTCGTCGCCACTGTATGCGCGTTGCCGGTCATGATGCTCGCCCTCGGTGCCGCGTCAATCGTGTCGTCGTCGCTCGCGCCCGCGTTTTTGCTCGGCGTCATCGATCTTTCTTATACGAGTGCCGATGGATTACTGCGGGGAGGATTATCCAATAGCCCGACGCTGACGTTTGGTTCCGCAACCGTACTATTGGCCTTGGGATTGACCGCGATGCGGCTGCGGACTGGCCGTCGAGCGTGGACACTTGGTTTGACGGCCACGGTTTTCCTCTCGGCGTTGGCCCATCCGTTCGAGGTGTTCGTAATCGCGCCGTGCGCCATGGCCGCTCTCTTGTGGATGGAGCGCCGCGCCTGGCCGGAGGCCCTAAGCATCGCCCTCGCCGCCGGCGCCGGCGTGGCGCCTCACGCGCTCCTGTCTGTTCTTCACCCCTGGTTTCGCGAACTTTCACAAACATTCCATTTCGACGCCTCTTTCGGACAATTCATCTGGAGTTACGGCTTGGCGTTTTCCGCTGTTCCCTATCTGTTATTAATGGGATCCCGTCCGCAAACGCGTTCAGATAAACTACTGTTGCTCACCTGGGCGATGACCATCCCCATCGTCCTATTGCCCGGTGTGCCTTTCCCGCCGCATTTGCTCGACGGGTTCGCCCCGATCACTGGAATTCTCCTGGTCAGGCTGACGGCGCAACCCAAGTTCGTCGCCATGTATCGCGCACATCCTGGCGGATTACGGATCGCGCTCGGAGTTGTACTGGCGTTGACGCTCATCGCCTACGTCGGCATGTATCGCCGCATTTGGCAGGACGCCGCGTCCCCAGGGTCGGGCCTGCCGGCCGCCTCGGCCGACCGTGACCAAGCCAGCATTGTGGACGAATTCCGGCGGCGCGCCCATGTCGAAGATCTCGCCTTGGCGCCCGACCCGTTGTCGATGATGCTCATCACCGCACCGGTTCACAGCTTCGCCTCCCACGAGCATCTGTCGGTCGATTATCCCGGACAGCTTGCATCGGCCGCTCGATTCTACGAAGGCCGCATGAGCCCCGCCGAAGCCGAGGCCTTCATTTCCGGGTACGGCATCCATTGGATTGTCGTGCCCGGGGACAGTCCCGCCCTCGCCTATCTCGCCACGCGCCGAGAGGCCTTTCAACGCGGCTCCTATCGCGTCTTCGAGCTGCCGGAAATGCGCATGAAACCCTATCCCGGACTCTCCGCCATTCTGCCCGCGAACACGCGTCAATTGCCTCTATCCGAACGCGTGCTCCGTGTCCTGGGCCTGTAGGCGAATTGCCCCGGCGATCCAACGAACCCGCGCCATCATCGCAACCCGCGAACGCAATTCCGCGGAACGAAAGCGGGGGGCCGGCCGGAGCCGCATCGAGACAATCTATTGAAAACACGTAGCATAGTGGTTTTTCAATCGTCGAGTTTGTCAGGTTTCAGCAAGGACTAGGGATGCTGAAGGAAAGCTATCGTGTTCTGGCGCCGGGCGGAAAGGTTCGCGTGGCAACGCCGAATCTGAAAAAGTTCATCGGGCTGTTTCAGGAAACCAACTCCCAGGAAATGAAGACGTACACGCCCGATCCGGAGTGCTACATCCTCAATCAGGAATTGCGGGAATGGGGCCTGCCGGCTTCCAGAACATAAAGGAACTTGCAGCCGGGGAGACGGACGACGAAGTGTTCCGTGCCGTCGAGTCGCGTTCTTTTGGGGACGTCGGTGACGTCAACCGATTTGAGACGCTGGTGTACGAAGCAACGCGTCCGCCGGCGGCGAGCGCGATGAACAAGTAGAATTTAACGCCCGGCGCCCATCCCCTTCAGAAAGACTCCATACGAAAAACGAGCCGACACCACCTGCCGGGACGCGTCCAACAAAATCCGTAACTGGAACTTACCCTCCTCCGGCAGTCCGAAGCGGACATCGGTCGCCTCCACCAGCATCGCCCCCTCCGGCTCCGCCACCGGCAACATCCGCCACACAGGATACTGCGCGAATCGCAAAAATGCCTGCGCTTCCGGAGTCCGCCGGGCCGCGTTGACTAACTCCGCCCCTTCCGGCTTGAAAAACACCGTGCCTCGTTCCGGATCAAACTCCCGGCTCAAATCCACGCGGTACAAGCCCCAAAACGGTTCGGTCGAAACATACCCGCTCCACACCAGCGGATTCCATGCTGTCGGCCAAGCGGCGACGCGCACCGGAACCTGGCCCTGATAGTGGAACGTCCGCAGCGTCTCCACCGCCCGTTCATGCAACACCCATCGTCCCCCGGCCCAGAGCACCAAAAACGTCAATCCGAAAAATGCCCAGCCGCGGCCTGGCGCCACCGCCGCCCGCCCGCCGATTTCGCTTCCCACCAGCCGCGCCAGCAGGGGCGCTAACACGCACAACAGCAGCACGGCCATCACCCACGGGTCCACTACCATGAACAGATCCCAGCCTACCCAGTCCGCCCGGAAGGGCAACCAGATCCGCACGCCATAGTTGTTCAACATGTCCAGCGCAATATGGGCCCAGACGCCGAGGGTGCCTAGCGCCCACGCCGGCCACAACCGCCAGCCCTTAACGCGGAACATCGCTAACGCCGCCAGCAGCCCCAGCAAAGGCGTCACGACCAGCGCGTGCGTCAAATGCCGGTGATACTCCAGGTACGGCAACGTCCCGCTCCACAGAGTGATAATGTCCGCGTCGGGCAGGTTTGACGCCAGCAATAATACGGCGGTCCCGCCCGGTGCCAGCTTTCCGAGTCCGGTCCGGGCGAGAAGCAGGGCCGTCAGCGTGTGGGTGACGTTGTCCATAGCTGCTTCCATGGCTGCTCTTTGGCCCGCCGCACGTATTTGGCAGGTATCAGTAACGTCAGAGCATCCGGCACGATACAGAACTCCGCCGGCAGGAATCCGGCCAGTTCACCGTCCAATTGCACCGGGACGCGGTCGCCATTCACGGGTCCGCACGTCAAGAGCGTTGCCGGGGCGACCGACACACCTGGGAGCTTCCCCACTTGCCCCATCGCCACGCCCGCCAAATACGGAAGATACCGCAGCGAATTCTTCCCTTCGAAGGCGACCGTCTCAAAACACGGATCCAAGAGCGACACGTTCCTGGCAATCTCCAAGTCGCCGCCATAGTTCCGCACACGGCTGACGAGCACGAAACTTCGCCGACTCGTCTTCCCCGCCAGTTCGAAATTGAATTGCGGCAGCGTCCGCGCCGCCATCCCGAATCCGGCGATCCAGTAGGCTACTTTCCCCAGATGTTTCTTCACCGTCTGGTTTACTTCCTGCACCACCGTCGCGTCGAGCCCGATCCCGGCCATCACCAGAAAATACCGCGTAAACCCGTCGGGCTTCGCCATCTTTCCGGCGGCGATACGCACCGGTTCCGACGCACTTACCAGGCGCTTCGCCGCTTTCTCCGGATTCGTCCCCAGCCCGGTTTCCACGCACAACACGTTCGCCGTCCCGCCCGGCAAAATCCCCAATGGGACCGCGCTTCCGATCATCCCATTCGCTACTTCGTTGATTGTTCCATCCCCGCCAAAGGCCACCACGATCGCCGCGCCATTGGCCACCGCTTCCCTGGCCAGCGCTCCGGCCGTCTCCGGCCCGGTGGTCGGGACCAGCCGTACTTCGCCCATTGCCGACAGCCACTCCGCCGCCTTTTGCGGCAACAACGGCCGGCGGCGTAATCTGCCCGCCATCGGGTTGTAGATCAGACTGAGATGACTCAAACTAATCAGTATCCTATGGTTTTCGAAAGAATCGAGCACTTACGCGAAGAACTCCGAAGGCACGAGCATCTCTATTACGTCCTCGACGCGCCGATCTTATCCGACGCCGAGTACGACGCGCTGATGCGTTCGCTTCAAAAACTGGAAGCGGAGCATCCCGAATTCGTTACGCCGGACTCTCCCACGCAGCGTGTCGGCGGCCAGCCGCGGGACGGCTTCACCAAGCTCCGTCACAGTTCCCCGATGCTGTCGCTCGATAATGCTTTGAACGAAGGGGAGCTGCGCGATTTTGACCGCCGCGTGCGCGAACTGCTGGCCGGCGAGGATTTCAACTATGTTGCCGAACTTAAGCTCGACGGGCTTTCCATGGCCGCGCATTACAACGCGGGGACGCTTCAACTCGCCCTCACCCGAGGCGACGGCTCCACCGGCGAGGACGTCACTCCCAACGCGCGCACCATCCGTTCCCTGCCGCTGAAAACTACGGAAGATTCGCCTTTCGAAGTCCGCGGCGAGGTGATCATTTCCAACCCGGCATTCCAACGGCTGAACGACGAGCGCGAGCAGGAAGGCCTTCCGCGTTACGCCAATCCACGGAACTCCGCGGCCGGATCGCTGCGCATGTTGGACCCGAAGGTGACTGCGGCGCGCCAGCTCGATTACTACGCCTATTTTTATCTGGTCAACGGCGCCCCCGGCGCGGCTTCGCATTCTGAGGCGCTCGATACACTCAGCCGGCTCGGGTTCAAGGTCAATCCGGCGCGGCGGCGCTGTGCCGATGTCGAGGAGCTGCTGACGTTCATTCGCGAGTACGAAGCGCAACGGGAGTCGCTGCCGTATGAGATCGATGGCGTGGTGGCCAAGGTGGACAGCGTCGAACAGCAGACGCGGCTGGGCTGGACGGCGAAGTTTCCGCGCTGGGCGATCGCTTTCAAATACGCCGCGCGTCAGGCGGAGACGGTAGTGGAGAAGATCGATGTGCAAGTGGGCCGGACGGGCGCGCTGACGCCGGTCGCGCACTTGCGGCCGGTGAATGTCAGCGGCGTCACGGTGAGCCGGTCGACGCTTCACAACGAGGACGAAATCGCGCGGCTCGGTTTGGCTGAGGGCGACACGGTGGTGGTTGAACGCAGCGGCGATGTGATTCCCAAAGTGATTCGAGTGGTGGCGCAAGGGGCGGAGCGGCGGCTCTTCACGATGCCCTCGGCTTGCCCCGTTTGTCAGGGGATAGTGGCGCGGCCGGAAGGGGAAGTCATCTGGCGCTGCGTGAACGTTAACTGCCCGGCGCGTTTGAAGAATTCGGTGCTGCATTTTGCTTCGCGGGCGGTGATGGATATTACCGGGATGGGGGACGTGCTCGTCGATCAGGTTGTCGATAAAGGCCTGGTACGGAGCATCGCCGACATTTACGAACTCACGCAGGATCAACTCGCGGCGCTTGACCGCATGGGCCAAAAGTCAGCCGAGCGCGTGATGGCGGGAATCGAAAAATCGAAGGGCATGCCGCTGCCTCGCGTCATCAACGGCTTGGGGATTCCGTTTGTTGGTGAGCGCACGGCGCAAATACTGGCCGACGCGTTTGGGAGCCTGGACGCCATTCGCGCCGCGGACGAACCGGCTTTACAGCAGGTGGAGGAGGTTGGTCCCAAGGTTTCTCAATCGATCCGGCGGTTCTTTGAAGATGGGCACAATCGGGAGATGGCGGATCGGCTGGCCGCGGCCGGTTTGACGTTGACGCACCAAAAAGTGGACCGTTCCGGCGGGATTCTCGCCGGACTGACGTTTGTGCTGACGGGGACGCTGCCCACATTGGGACGCGACGAGGCCAAGGCGATGATTGAGGGCGCGGGCGGCAAGGTGAGCGGCTCGGTCAGCAAGAAAACCAGCTACGTGGTTGCGGGGGAGGATGCGGGTTCCAAGCTGGATAAGGCGAAGGAACTGAATGTCCCGGTGATTGACGAAGCGGCGCTGCGGGCGAAGCTGCCTGGGACCTTTTAGCGTGCGTTTCCCGTGCAACGGTCCGATTTCGAACGGCACCGGCGGGTAACGGTTTCGGGAATTTTGTGATAGGCTAGCGAAAGTTCTGTTTCGAAGGGGGATTTCATGCGGCTGATCACAGCAATCGTTTCGGGTTTCCTGTTGTGCGGCCATGCCGCCGCGCAGGTGGACAAGAGTAATTTGACCGGGATCGTTCGCGACGGCAGCGGGGCCGCGATTCCGGAGGCCACAATCAAGATCACGGGCAAGGATACGGGGCTGGTTCGCACCGAGAAGAGCGACGGTTCTGGATTTTACCGGTTCACGCTGATCGACCGCGGTTCATACCGCATGCAAGTGGAGCGGGCGGGCTTCAAACGCTTCGTGCTGGAAACAGTGCAACTGCAGACAGGAGAGACGACGACGGTTGATCTTTCGATGACCATCGGCGAGGTGGCGGAGAGCATCACGGTTACCGCGGAGGCGATGGCGCTGCGGACGGAAACGGGCGCATTGGGGACGACGGTGAATAACAAAGTCATTAACGAACTGCCGTTGATCGGGCGCAATCCGTATGTGTTTCTTACACTCGCGCCGGGTATTCAATATACGGGCGATCCGGGCGCCTTAAATCCGTGGGACGTCTTCGGGCCTTCCGCCTTTGCCGCCTCGGGATCGGAGGCGAAAAGCGAGTTTCTGCTGGACGGGATTCCCAACATGGGCACGAGTGCGGTATCGCTGTCGCCATCGCCCGACGCGGTAGAGGAGATGCGCGCCCAGACGAGCGCCTACGATGCCGAGTTCGGCCATTCCGGCGGCGCGTTCGTAAACGTCTCCACGCGCTCCGGAACCAACCAATATCACGGCACGGCGTACTGGTTCCTGCGCAATGACAATTTGAACGCCAACAGCTTCTTCAACAATCGCCTGGGAAGCCCGAAGAGTGAGTTCAAACAAAACACATACGGAGCATCGTTTGGCGGGCCATTCCGGATTCCAAAGGTGTATAACGGCATCGACAAGACCCACTACTTCTTCAATTTTGAAGGAACGCAGATTCGCGGCAACGATTTTGCGCGGGCGATTGTGCCGACGGCGCTGGAGCGCGGCGGGGACTTTTCGCAAACTTTGGACCGGACTGGACGGGCGTTCACGATTTTCGATCCGGCCACGACGATGGCGCAAGGGGCCGGATTTGTCCGTTCGCCGTTTCCGGGCAACTTCGTGCCCGCCGCACGCATTGATCCGGTGGCGGCGAGTGCGATGAAGTTCTATCCCGCCGCCAACCGCACACCGGTTTCCGGCAGCCTGACGAACTTCGAGAATCAGCAGATCGGCGGGCGCAAATGGGCGAGTGTGGCGTCGCGGGTCGATCATCAACTGGGCCTGAAGCACAGCTTGTTTTTCCGTTATGGATGGAACCACCGCACGGATCCATCAAGTCCGTTTTATGGAGAATGCTGCCGCGCCGCGGGCAACCCGACAGGCGGCCAGGACGAGTTCGCGCGGGGTAATATCGGCGCCGGCGCGAGTTACACCTGGGTGGTAAGTCCGCGGATGGTATTCGACGCGCGGATGGGATATACGCGCTATTTCGACGCCAACATCATGTACGGCCAGGGCTTCAA